>JAIRLH010000067.1 GCA_031259485.1 Elusimicrobiota bacterium | reverse complement strand
TCGTTCGCAGCCGCTTTTTTGGCATTGTTCGCCACGCTTCTTAATTTTTCCGCCACCGCCCCGCTTGCCGCATGACGGCCTGTGTAAACCCTGCTTATACCGCCCACGTTTGTATCGTTTTCAGCCGTGCCGTCTATTCCCCCGCCCAACCCGAACGCTCCTTTAGAGCCGCCTTTTCCGCGCCGGCCTGACACAGAAGCACTGCCGCCGAACAAACTCTTTGTTCCGTTTTTGCTTAATTTGGCGTACTCGCCGCTTTGCAAAAATTGCGCCGCCCCGCCGGGATAATTATTGTTGCGCGCGTATTGTATCGCCTCAATCAGCTGCCATTCCTTAAGTTTCGGGGCGAGTTTCCTCAACTCGTTTATTTCGTCGGAACTGACATTGTCGCGGGCAAATTTCTCGTAAAATACCGGACCTTCGGGCAGCATTACAACTTTGCGGCCTTTGGAATCTTTGATAATCTCATACGGCCCCTTGCCGTCTAAAGTGACGTATTCGCGCGCGTTATCTGCCGCGGCGGGCGCGGGGCGCTGTTTTTCAATCTTTTCTTCAAGCGCGGCTAACGCGCGCACGCGGGCCGCCTCTTCCGAAAGGAGTTTATCATAGTCCACATTAGGGTCAGGTTTAACAAAGTTTAACTTTTCTTCCTCGGTTATTACGGGCGCGTCTTTAAGGCCGTAGGTGCGGGCAAATTTGTACGCCACGTTTCCCGCTGCGCTGGAAGCGGTGCGGATAAGGCCCGGCCACACGAGAGGCTCGTCAGAAAGAACTATCTCCCGACCGGCGGGTTTGCGCTTCTTTGGATAATCCGCAAAAAAGAAGGGCGTTATAAGGACCACGGCGAGCAACGCCAGTACAACGCGTACCGCGTTATTTTTGAGTATTCCGCGCAGGCGGCTTGATTTTTTCATTGACTTAAAACCTCCCCTCTGTACAGGGCCGCCGCAGTTGCGCTGGCGCCCTTGCCGGCTCTTTAATATCTAACCAATATATAATAATTATATAATAAATTTTTTAAAAAATTACAAGCTTTTTTTATCCGCCGGCGCGGTTTAAATCCGGCCGCGATATGATATAATATATACAAGCAATTCCGTGCGCGGGCGGCGCCCAGATCAGCAAATCAAATGCCGTCACCGGATTGTTTGGTTATTTGCCGCCACGGGCAGCCCCTGCCTGAATTTTGGCAAAAGCCAGTCAAGGAGAAAATACAAAATGAGCAATATATCAATGAAAGCCATGCTGGAGGCCGGGGTGCATTTCGGCCACCAAACCTCAAGATGGAATCCTAAAATGAGCCGCTTTATCTTCGGCGAACGCAACGGCGTGCACATATTGGATTTGCAGAAAACTGCAAAAGAACTCAGAAAAGCCTGCGCGTATATTAAAGAAGAAGCCAAAAAAGGCAGGAAATTCCTTTTCGTCGGTACAAAAAAGCAGGCGCAGGAATCCATCATGACGGAAGCCGCGCGCGCCGGCTGCCCCCGCGTGCACGAAAAGTGGCTCGGCGGCACTTTGACCAATTTCTCCACCGTTCGCAAATCCGTTGAAAGAATGGCGGAGCTTGAAAAATGGGAGGCCGAAGGCCTCATGCGCGCCATATCAAAAAAAGAAGCCTCAAGGCTTAACAAAGAGCTCGCGCGCCTGCGCAAACTTTTGGGCGGCATTAAAGATATGAAATCGCTGCCCGACATACTGTTCATCATAGACCCCGTTGACACGCAGGGCGCCGTCAAGGAAGCCCGCATTATGGGCATACCCGTGGTAGCCGTCTGCGATACCAACGCCAATCCGGATATTATTGACGTGCCGATCCCGGGCAACGACGACGCCGCAAGGTCAATCAAGCTTTTCTGCGCCGCCGTGGCGGATTCCATAATTGAAGGCCGCAACGAAGCCGCCGGCGTTTCCGCCGCGCCCGCCGTGGCCGTGGCCGCTGCCGAAACCGCTCCGGAACAAAAACCGGTTGAAAACCCGATAATGGCCGAGGCTCTAAAAAACATTAATATTGAAGAACAACCTTCCCCAGTCCCCGCCGCGGAAACTGCCGCGCAGGAACCCGCCGCCGACGAGGAAGTAATTGAAGAGGAAAAGCCCCGCGGCCGCGAAGAAAAAAAGGCAAAAAAAGCCGTCGCCGCCAAGACGGCCAAACCCGCGAAGAAACCGGCCAGAAATCTTTCGCGGACTAAATAATAAGGAGGTCAACAGATGTCGACATTGGAACTGATTAAAATTTTAAGGGAAAAGACCGGCGCCGGCTTGGCCGACTGCAAAAAATCCCTTGCCGAAAGCAATAATGATATAGAACAGGCGGTAGTCTGCCTGCGCAAAAAAGGCCTGGCCGATATGGCAAAGCGCGCGGGCAGGGAGACGAAAGAAGGCCGCGTTTGCGTCAAGACCGACGGCAAAAACTACGCGATGGCCTATCTCGGGTGCGAGACGGATTTTGTGGCCAACACGCCGGAATTTATCGCGCTTGTTGAAAAGATTACGGATTATATTCTCGCCAACCCGACGGCGGCGGACTATACCAAGGACGAAGCCCTGGGCAATATAATCCGCGAAGCCGCGCCGAAATTCGGCGAAAACGTTTCCTTCACAAAGGCCGTCTGCTGGCCGCTACCGCAGGGCTGCGCGCTTATCAATCACTATCTGCACACCGACAATAAAAAAGCCGCCATGGTGCAGCTGGAAATCGCAGCCGAGGGCGAGTGCAAATGCGGCGAGAAAAAAGCCGCCCTCCTTGAGCTTGCGAAAAATATCGCTATGCAGGGCGTCGGCATGGTGGCGCAGTATCTGACTCAGGCCGACGTGCCGGCCGACGTGATTGAAAAAGAAAAGGATATCGCGATTACTCAGGCCAAAAACGAAGGCAAACCCGAAGCGGCTATTGAAAAGATGCTCCCGGGAAGGATACAGAAGTTTTTTAAAGACGTGGTGCTGCTGGAGCAGCCTTCAATAAAAGATTCCAAAGTTTCGGTTAAGGATTATATTGCCGCGCAGGCCAAGGCTTTGGGCGTTGAAATTAAGGTAACGAAATTCGTGAGGTTTTAATAAAAGACGGCGCAAGCCGAAACTGAAAACCGAATTAAGCCAAAATTGAACTGAAATCCCCGCGTAAAAAATGCGGGGATTTTATATTTGCGTGTCTACCTTTTGTTATTCCAGTACGCGAGTATAACGCGCGGACTGGGTATTTGCCGCACTCCGGCCTCGCAATAGCGGCGATAATTTAGTATCATAAATACAATTGCGCGCGCATATGCGCGCATAATCCCGACGCGAGGTGCAAACACATGTCAAAAAGAGTGCTCTTAAAACTTTCCGGCGAGGCCCTTACTCTGGCTGACGCGCGCGGCATTGCGCCCGCCGCGCTCAAAGACATCGCGGCGGAAATCAAAGGCGCGCTTTCAACCAAATGCCAGCTGGGCATAGTGATAGGCGGCGGCAATATCTGGCGCGGCGCGCGCGACGGCGGCGGCATGATAGACCGCGTCAACGCCGACAATATGGGCATGCTGGCCACAATAATAAACGCCATTGCCCTGCAGTCCGCCCTTGAGGAAATTAAAGTTGAAACCCGCGTGATGACGGCCATAAACGTCTATCAGCTGGCGGAACCTTTTATAAAACGCAAAGCCATCCGCCACCTTGAAAAGAGGCGCGTGGTGATTTTCGCCGGCGGCACGGGCAATCCTTTTTTCACCACAGATACCGCCGCAGCCCTGCGCGCGAGCGAAATCAAAGCGGACGCGATATTAAAAGCCACGCAGGTGGACGGCGTTTACGACCGCGACCCCAAGGAAAACGCCCGCGCAAAATTAATCCGCAAAATAACTTACGGCGAGGCCATCAAAAGAGGCCTGCGGTTTATGGACACCGCCGCCCTGGCCCTGTGTCTGGAAAATAAATTCAGGCTATGCGTTTTTAACCTGCACAAAAAAGGCAATATCAAAAAAGCCGTAGAAGGCAAAAACATCGGCACGGTTATCTACTGAACCCCAAACCGCCGCCGAGAGGACAATTCATATGAAAGAACTGTTTTCCCCCTCCAATCTGACATGGCTGGTGCCGCTGCTGGTTGTCTGCGCGCTTATGATACTTTTGGCCGCCTATGCCCTGCGGGACGATATTGCGGCGATCTGCGGGAATTTCTTTATGCCTAAGGAAAAGCGCTACACGCTTTCCCAGCCGATAATAGCGCCCCCCGCACAAAACCGAAGGCAGACGCAGCCGGCCGTACAAAGCGTAAAGCCTGACGAGCGGAAAATACTTGCCCCGCAGGCCGCGCCGGCCCCGCGGCCGCCGGATTTATACCAACCGTCGCCTTTTACCATAATTGACAAAGCGCAGTTTACGTCTAACCTGCAGGCTTATAAAGCGCCTAAGGACAGCTTGCACGTGATGGCCGCTATGTCGCGCTGGTATTGGCGTAAAATAAAACGAAAATTTAAAACGCGGCAGCGGCATATTGCGGCGGAAACGCCGGCCGCCGCGTCCGCGCGCGCAATGGCCCATACGGCCAATTTGGAAACAGCTCCCGTAAAATCCGGGCCGCTCCCGCAGTCCCAAGCGCAGCCGGCGCCGATAACGCCCGACATCGCCCCGCAGCGCCCGCAACAACCGACCGCGCCGGCAGAGGTACCGCCGCGGCATCCGGCAAAAATAAATGCGCTTACGGGGGAACGCGTGTTCTTTGCTTCCGTGTTGCTGGTGCTGATGGCCTTTATAATTTTTTTGGTAAGGCAGATAGGCAGGCTTTCCGCGGCCGTGGAAGTACAGAACAGCCGCATATCCGCGCTGCAAAACCGCGGCGCGCAGGTTAAAGATTTTGTTTCATACGAACCGCCGCCCGAGGCGTTAAAATAAGCTATAATATAGAAAATTTCACAGAGAGGTTAAAAAATATGTCAGCCGTAAACGAACTTTTGGCTAAAGCCAAGAAAAACATGTCCGACGTAGCGGAAAAATTACGCAAAGACCTGGGCACTCTGCGCACGGGCCGCGCCAACCCGCAAATGCTTGAAAACGTGCGCGTTGATTATTACGGCGTGCCCACTCCGCTTAAACAGATGGCTGTAATCAATACTTCCGACGCGAGGACTTTGGAAATACAGCCTTGGGACATTACGGCAATCAAGGATATAGAAAAGGCCCTCACTCAGACGGATTTGGGCGCCGCGCCGGTCAACGACGGCAAAGTTATAAGGATAAGTTTCCCCCCCATGACGGAGGACAGGCGTAAAACCCTAGGAAAGACGGTCGCCAAAATGAGCGAGGATTATAAAGTTACCGTGCGCAACGAGCGCAGGGACATTATTGAAAAGCTCAAAAAAGCCCAGAAAACCGGCGAGATTACCGAAGACGACTGCAAACGCTGCGAAGGCGATATCCAGAAAGCGACCGACGCCGCCATTGCCCTTATAGAAAAAACCGTAAGCGAAAAAGAAAAAGAAATAATGACCGTTTAAGTTTTCTCTTGACTAATAAAGAAACGCCGGCCTTTGGCATAAAGCCAAAGGCCGGTTTTGTGTCAGAAAGCAGCTATTGCTTTTAACCGCCTCTGCGGCCGTAGCGGCGTTCGCGGCGCGCATATTCAACAAGGGCCTGCAGGAGCTGCGGCTCTCGGAAATCCGGCCAGAGAACGTCGGTAAAATAAAACTCGCTGTAGGCGGCCTGCCACAGCAGGAAGTTTGAAATCCGCATCTCGCCCGAGGTGCGGATAATCAAATCCGGTTCCGGTATATTTTGATAAAGAGAGGCTGAAATATCGGCCTCGGTTATCTTCTTTTTGCCGGCGGCCGCGAGTTTGGTAAAGGCGTCGGCAATCTCCTGCCGGCCGCCGTAATTTATGGCCAGGTTCACAACCAGTCCGTTATTGCCCGCCGTGGCGGCGAGAGCTTTATCCAGCTTTTGCAATACGCCGTAGGCCATGCCTTCGCGCCGCCCGCTGAAAAGAAGGCGCGCGACTTCGTCTTTTTCTTTTGTAAATCTGTCAAGAGTTTCTCCAAGCAACGACATAAGCGCCGCGACTTCGGCCGCGGGGCGCCGCCAGTTTTCCGTTGAAAAAGCGTAAAAAGTGATATATTTTATGCCCAGCTTTTTTGCCGCGGCCGCAACGGCGCGCACCGACGCCGCGCCTTCCCTGTGGCCGGCCTCGCGTGGCAGATATTTCGCGGCGGCCCAACGGCCGTTACCGTCCATGATAAAGGCTACGTGCGCCGGCACGTTTTGTAGTGGCGAAAACTGTCCCTTATTTTCCATTATTAAATTATATAATATTGCGTAAACGGCCTCATAAAATACAAACCTTCCCTCCGGATTGGAGGGAGGGCTGTTGTCATAAACCCAGCATGCTCCTAATAACATGTCCTCTTATAATAAGCAGCATAGTTGCATGTGGCCGTAGTAATGGTGGCTTATATAGGCAGACACTGATAGTCGCACTCCAAACACTGTCCTCCTACGTCTGTCTTTCCTTCTTGGCATCTATTGC
>JAIRLH010000031.1 GCA_031259485.1 Elusimicrobiota bacterium | reverse complement strand
GTGTGGCCCGGACTGGGCGATGAAGAAATGCAAAAAATACCACAAGTTTTTAATAGTTTTTTGGAAAAAATAAACAAGGGCGGTAAAAATGAAAAATAATATTTTTGAAGAACTCTTTGTTCTTGAACTTGCAAACAACCATTGGGGTGGCCTGCAGCGTGGGCTGGAGATAATTGATGCCTTCGCAAAAATAGTGCGTTTCAACAATATACGTGCAGCCATAAAACTGCAAATCCGAGATGTGGAAAATTTTATACATAAAGATTTCCGCAACCGCAAAGACATACGCTACATAGCAAAAACCATGGCCACGCAGATGTCCTTGGACGATTACGCGGCCTTGGTAAAAGCCATAAGAAACGCAAGCTGCATTACTATGGCTACGCCTTTTGACGAAAAATCGGTGGATATATGCGACAAGCTCGGGATAGAAATATTTAAAATAGCCAGTTCCGACATTAATGACTGGGTACTTATAGAACGCATAGTGAGGACAAGAAAGCCCGTAATAGTATCCACCGGTGGCTCTTCGCTGAAAGACATTGATGATTTGGTAACTTTTTTTGACCGCAGGGAAATACCGCTTGCAATAAACCACTGCGTGTCCATTTACCCGTCTGAAAAAAATGATTTGGAAATGAATCAGATAGACTTTCTCAAAAACCGCTATCCGGGGCATACGGTCGGATTTTCCACTCACGAAACAAACGACGACATAGAAATCGCTATGATAATAGCCGTCGCCAAAGGCGTGAAAATCTTTGAACGTCATATTGATATTATCACGGCTGACAAAGAAATATCGCCTTATTGTTCTTCCCCTAAAGACTTGGACAGATGGATAAAAGCCTACAAAAAAGCTCTTTTGTTCTGCGGGCATAGCGGGCTTGAAAAGGCGCGGCCAAAAAATAAAGAGATAACCTACCTTGACGCACTCGTGCGCGGCGTTTACGCGCGGAAAGAACTTAAAAAAGGCCATAAAATAACCGATGACGACGTTTATCTCGCCATACCTTTGCAAAAGAGGCAGATATCATGCAGGGAACTTATGCGCGGGGAAACGCTTTTAAACGATATAAAAAAAGACGACCCTTTAACTATCAATGACATTGACAGCGCATACGCCGATAACGACGAGCTTAAAAAACTTATCTGCGAAAGGGGTTTATGATAAAAACAAGCGATTATATCATCAAATTTTTGCGTCGGCGCGGCGTACGGAACGCTTTTATGATTTCCGGCGGCGGCGCCATGCATTTAAACGACTCCTTCGGTAGCGGCGCCGTAAAATATCTGTGCAATCACAACGAGCAGGCTTCCGCAATAGCGGCCGAGGGTTATGCAAGGCTTAATCAGGATTTGGCCGTCGTATGCGTGACTACCGGCCCGGGCGGGCTTAACTGCCTCAACGGCGTCTTCGGCCAGTGGACGGACAGCGCGCCGGTGCTGTATATCTCCGGCCAGGTCAAGTTTTCAACCACCATGGCAAGCTGCCCGCAAATTCCCCTGCGTCAGCTTGGGGATCAGGAGACGGATATAGTTTCCGTGGTGAAGCCCCTGACGAAATACGCGGCCATGGTCGGCAACCCGCGCGAAATTAAGTATCATCTTGAAAAAGCCTTATATCTGGCGATGACGGGCCGCAAAGGGCCGGTATGGCTGGATATCCCGCTCAGCGTGCAGGCCGCTTTAATTGACGAGCGCGGGCTTAAGTCTTTCAAAGCCCCCGCGCCGCAACAATATAATCTTAAAATCAAAGAAGTCAAAGCCGCCCTGCAAAAGTCCGAACGCCCGCTTATCGTAGCCGGCCACGGCATAAGGCTGGCCGGCGCGCGAGCGGAGTTTGAAGAGCTTACGCGCAAACTCCGGCTGCCTGCGGTGACGACCTTTAACGGCTTTGACCTCTTGCCCGATTCCAGCCCGTTTTTTGGGGGCAGGATAGGCACCGTGGGCCAGCGCGCCGGCAATTTTGCCCTGCAAAACGCGGACGTAATTTTGTTCCTTGGCACGCGCAATAATATAAGACAGATAAGTTATAACTGGGAAAATTTTTCCAAAAACGCAAAAAAAATTATTGTTGACATTGACTCGGCCGAACTCAAAAAACCCACTTTAAAGCCCGATATAGCCGTGCGCGCCGATTTAAAAGATTTCCTTAAAGCCTTAAACGCCGCCGCGCCGGTTTTAAACGCGGCCGGATGGCTGGCCTGGTGCCGCCAAAGGGTAAAAAAATATCCTCCGCTGCGCGAGTTTGAAATAAAACCCGCCGCGCCGGTAAACCCTTATTATTTTGCGCGCGCGCTTACCGAATCGCTGCCGAAGAATGCGGTTGCAGTCGCAAGCAATGCCACGGCGTGCCTTGCGCTGTTCCAGGCGGGCGTGGTCAAAAGCCGCGCGCAGCGCATGTTTTTTAATTCGGGCGCCGCCAGCATGGGCTACGGCCTGCCCGCCGCCATAGGCGCTTGCATTGCGGCTGGCGGCCGCCAGGTAATCTGCCTTGAGGGCGACGGCAGCATAATGATGAATCTGCAAGAGCTGCAGACTATAAAACACAATAACCTTCCCGTCAAGATATTTATTATAAATAACAACGGATACATCTCAATCAAACAGACTCAGCGTAATTTCTTCGGGCGTTTTGCCGCGTGCGGCGCGGACAGCGGCGTAAGCATGCCGGATTTCGCGGCTGTCGCGCGAGCTTTCGGCCTGCCAGCTTTCAAAATCCGCGCTAATAAAGACGTTAAAAAGACAGTCAAAAAACTGCTCGCGCGAAAAGGCCCGCTGGTATGCGAGGTGATTACGGAGGAAGATTATATATTTAAACCAAAACTCTCGGCGCGCAAACTGCCCGACGGGAGCATGGTCTCCCCCAGCCTTGAGGATATGTATCCATTCCTATCCAAAAAAGAGCTGGAAGAAAATATGATTTGCCGAAAAGAAAAATGAAAACAAATACCGGCCGGGACGTCTTTAAGGATACCGGCGAAGCTGAAATCGTCGTTTCCGACAACTGTTCAACCGAAAATTTGGTAGAGTTTTAATATGAACGCAAAAGATAAACTTATAAAAACCGCGGTTGCGGTTATGCGTAATTCCTATTCGCCCTATTCGCGCTATAAAGTAGGCGCGGCGGCGCAGGGCGCAAGCGGCAAAATTTACGCGGGCACAAATGTGGAAAACGCTTCCTACGGGCTGACGGTCTGCGCGGAGCGCATTGCGGTTTTCAGCGCGGTTGCGGCGGGCGAGCGCGGCATAAAAGCGATTGCGATAGCCGTCGCGCCCCCGCGCGCGGCAAAAGCGAAGGCGGACCCAGTGCCCTGCGGCGCATGCCGCCAAGTGCTGGAGGAATTCTCCAAACCTGATATGCCGATATACACTGCGAGCGTGGTCAACGGCAAAGCCGTCAGCGTAATCGCGCGCACGCTGGGGGATTATTATCCATACCCGTTTGGCCCCGAGGCTTTGGATTAAAGGCGTCATTGTACGCAATGACGACAAAATTTTTGCAATACCCGCGCGGGTGTACTATCAAAAAATAGAAATTAAAGCAAACTGAGGTCAAAAAATGCCGTTGCGCAATCCATACTTTAAAGAAATAGCAAAATTGCTTAAAAAAATTGAAGACACCCAGTCCCGCGCGCTGGCCGAGGCGTCGCGGGCTGCAGCGCAGTCGGTGAAAGCCGACGGCATAATTTATACGCTGGGCTCGGGTCACAGCCACAGCGTCGCGCTGGAGCCCTTCCACCGCAGCGGCACGCTGGCCTGCGTGAGCGCGGTGCTGGACGGCAGCTTCAACTTCCAGCCTACGGCGCACGCCGCCACCGATATTGAAAGGCTTGAGGGCTACACGCCTATACTTC
>JAIRLH010000010.1 GCA_031259485.1 Elusimicrobiota bacterium | reverse complement strand
AATTTTTTAATTTTAGATAAAAACATAATATTTTACGGCAGCAAACAAAAATTCTGCGGCGATAAAAAAGCCGCGGAATACTTCGGCCCGTACACGCCGCATCTTATGGACCATCTTCACGCGGACGCAAAAAGCTGTCCTCTCGGGGGGCATTAATGAGCGTAATTGAATTTTTATCTTTCAGTTTTGTCCAGCGCGCGCTTGCGGCGGGCGTTTTGATTGCCGTAATTACGGCTATACTAGGAACTTTTTTAGTTTTAAAACGACTTTCCTTAATAGGCGACAGTTTAAGCCATGTCGCTTTAAGCGGCGTTGCTTTGGGATTAATCACAAACACAAGCCCTGTTTTTGTCGCCGTGCCGGTAGTTATGGCGGGTTCTCTTTTGGTTTTCAAAATTACCGAGCATGCAAAAATTTATACTGACAGCGCGCTCGGCATAGTAAGCGCCTGCGGGATTTCGCTCGGTTTAATACTAACTTCCCTTGCCGGCGGTTTTAACGTTGATTTAATGTCTTTTTTGTTCGGCAGTATTTTAACAGTTTCAACTTCGGAGCTTTGGCTTGCTTTTACGCTTGCCGCCGCGGCGTTTGTTATAATTTATATTTTCTATAATGATTTAATCGCCGTTGTTTTTGACGAAAACTTTGCCAAAACCGCCGGAGTAAACACCAAGCGCATAAATACGATTCTTGTTCTTATAAGCGCGGTTGCCATTGTCGCGGCTCTAAAAGTCGTAGGGATTATGCTTGTCTCCGCTATGCTGATTATACCGCCGTGCGCGGCTTTACAGCTGGCGACGAATTTCAAGCGCGCGCTTGCGCTGGCCTGCGGTTTCTCCGTAATAAGCGTAATTTTTGGCATTTATTTTTCTTTTATTTTTAATATTCCCAGCGGGGCCGCGATTATTGTTCTAAACGTTTTGATACTTGCCTTCTGCGTTTTAATTAAAAAACGGAATGTCTTAGTTTAAAGCAGTATATGTCGTCGCGAGCCGCGCCACAGCGAAGCGAAGGCGGGGAGAGCGCGAAAAAGGAAAGGATGCGGCTTATGCCTTTTTCTTCTCAAACTGTATTAATATCAGGCTCAAAATAATCAAAACCACGCCGCCGGCTTCGCAGATATTTGGCGCGCGGCCGTTTAATATGAAATCAGAGCCCAGCGCGATTACCGGCACAAGATACGTGGCCGCGCTTACACGCAGAGCCCCCCAGTCCTTGAGCAGGCGAAACAGCAGCAAAAGCGCCGCCGCCGAGGAAAATAAAGCCACGTACAAAATTGACAACAAAACTTTGGGCTGTAAAATTTCCCTGCCGGGCATTTTTGCGCCGGCCAAAAGGCAGACAAAAAACAAAAACACCATGCTGAACAAATGCTGGTGAAAGATATTCTGCGGCAGCGTTATCTTCTTGCTCAAAATATATTTGGTAAGCACGTTGCCCGCCGCGTAGCACACGGCCATCGCCAGCACCGAAATACTGCCGTAAAGCGTCATTTTGCCGCTGCCGGCCATAAATTTTGCTATCGCGGGGCTCAGTACCATCAAAAGCCCCGCGAAACCCAAAAGCACGCCGGCGGTTTTGCGCCAGGTAAAGGCGTCTTCTCCCCTGAGCGTGAGCGCGGCAATCACAAAAACCCAAAGCGGCACGGTGCCGTTAAAAATACCCGCCGTGCCCGCGGGTATAAACTGCTGGCCCCAGTATAAGAAGATAAACGGCAGCCCCATTATCAGCAAGCCCGCCAGCCACGGGCGCCACGCGTCTTTGCGCGGCAAAAAAACCGGCTGCTTCGCGGCAAGAAACCAAGCCGTAAAAACCGCGAAACCTATAAATACGCGCAAAAAGGCGGAGAAGTAAGGGTCAACCGTACCCACGTTATATTTGACGCCCACAAAAGCAGTGCCCCAAAAAAACGCCAAAAGAAAAAAGTAAAAATAATTCATTTGCCCCTCCTTTAAAATTCCTCTTTAATAAATTGTAGTAAATATATATACTTTAGTTAATACAGACATATGGCGAAAATATCCGCGATAATTTTATCCTTCATGATATGCGCCGCGCCGGCCGCGGCGGCGGACAGGCTCGTTTTGCCGCTGGAAGGCGTAAGCGATATTTTTATCACCGCTTCTACGGCCGATATCACTCTGGCCCACCCGCGCGGCGGCGCGGCGGCGGCAATCCAATGGCGCGAAAAACACTGCGCGCTTGATATTGCCGAGCCGGCAAAAGGCGTGCTGCAAATCAATATAATACCCAAACCGCAGCATGTATTTGTGAAGGAAATCCTCGGCGTAAAACAGACGCCGTGCAAGGTAATACTGGAGGCGCCGGCCGGCAAAAATATTTACGCCGCATCTGAAACCGGCTTGATAAAACTGGCGGATTTTAAGGCAAAAAGCCTGCGGCTCTATACGGGAAGCGGCGCGGTGGATATTGAAAGCTATGAGGGCCTGCTCTGGGCGGAAACGCTTACCGGCAAAATAAACGCGCGCAATATAATTTCCAACGCGGCGGATTTCAAATCCGCCGGCGGCGCGATAAACGCGGCCGGCCGCATAAAGAAGGCGGATATTTTCAATACAAGCGGCCCAAGCCGCTTAAGCGGCGCTATAGACTCTTTAAGATTTTATTCGTCGGAGGGCGACCTTTGGGCCTCGTGGGAGCAAATGCCGCCGCAGCCGCCGGAAATATCCGCCCGCTCTTTCGCGGGGGATTTGCAGATACTGCTGCCTCCTAAAACAGATCTACAGAAAGCGAAAAAAAATATAAGGCTTCAAACCTTTTACGGCAAAGCCTCGCTGTTGCCGCGCGGCTCCTAAGATTGTAGAATGAAAGTGTAAGATCTATCAGGCTTCTTAAAGCAATTTTTAAAAGGAGAAACACCGCATGAAAGCAATCTGCAAAACCAAGCCAGGCCCGGGGGCCGAATATGTGGATATTGACATTCCAAAAATCAAAAGCGACGAGCTGCTGATTAAAATACACGCCGCTTCAATCTGCGGCAGCGACCTGCCTATTTACAACGGGGACGCGCTGGCCGCCCGCCGTATGGAGCCGCCTTTTGTCTTCGGCCATGAAATGTGCGGCGAAGTGGCGGAAATAGGCGATAAAGCAAAAGGATTTACGAAAGGTGATTTTGTTTCCGTGGAATCGCATATCTTCTGCGGCATGTGCTACCAGTGCAGGAACGACCGGAGGCACGTATGCTCAAACCTCAAAATTTTAGGCATAGACACGCAGGGCGGCTTTGCCGATTACGCGGCCGTGCCCGCGCGCTGCGCGTGGAAGCACGGCGATAATTCGCTTAAAGACATCGGCTCGGTAATGGAACCGCTGGGCAATGCCGTTTACGCCACTCTCGTGGAAGATATTGTGGGCAAATCCGTATTCATATCGGGACTGGGGCCGCAGGGGCTGTTTGCGGCGCAAATCGCCAAAGCCTGCGGCGCGGCGCGCGTGATAGCGGCCGAGACTTCCGAATTCCGCAAAGAACTCGGCCGCAGGATGGGCGCGGACGTCATTATTGACCCGACGCAAGGCGACACGGTCAAAAAAGTAATCGCCGCCGGCGGCGAGGCCAGCGGCATTGACATCGTTATAGAAATGTCCGGCAATCCCGCGGCGATAAACGCCGCACTGCGCTGCGTTAAGCCCGCCGGCAAGTTTATAGCCTTCGGCCTGCCCAAAGGCGATATAACGATAGACTACGGCAACCAGATCATATTCAAAGCCATAGACGTAAAGGGCATAACGGGCAGGGAAGTCTTCCGCAGCTGGTATAAAATGGAAAGCCTTTTAAAGAGCAAAGCCATAGACCCGCGGCCCGTAATCACGCATACTTTTAAAATGAAAGACTTCAAAAAAGCGTTTGAAACCGCCGCCGACCCCAAAAAAGAATGCGGCAAAATTCTGCTGATACCATAATCCGGAGAGCTTAAAGTGAAAAGACTTGATTTCTTAAAACAGGAAGTTGAAACCTTAAAAGCGCAAAGCCGCTTTATACAGCCGCGCGTGCTGCGCAACGCCCAGGACGCCGTGTGCGATATTGACGGCAAAGAAGTCGTAAACTTAACTTCAAACAATTACTTATGCCTTACCACGCACCCTAAAGTGAAAGCCGCGGCCGTCAAAGCCACGCAGGACTGGGGCATAGGCACGGCCGCCGTGCGCACTATTATCGGCACCACCGTCATGCACGAGGAGTTGGAAAAAAAGCTGGCCGAATTTAAAGACAGCGAGGCGGCTTTGGTAATACAATCGGGCTTTACTTCCAACACCGCCACATGCCAGAGTTTAATGACTTCCTCCGACGACGTTTTGATATCGGACGAGCTTAATCACGCCTCCATAATTGACGGCGGCCGCCTGGCCAAAGCCAAAAAGAAAATCTACCGCCACAGCGATATGGAGCATCTTAAACAGATACTGGAAGATCCCGAAGTCCGCAAAGCGCGCCGCAAAATGCTTGTGACGGACGGCGTATTCAGCATGGACGGCGACATCGCCAATCTTCCCGCCATTGCGCAATTGTGCGAGAAGCATGACTGTATCATTATGGTTGACGACGCGCACGCAAGCGGCGTTATCGGCCCGCAGGGCAGGGGCACGGCGGCGCATTTTAATCTCAAAGGCCGCGTGGATATACAAATCGGCACGCTGTCAAAAGCTTTCGCCGCAATAGGCGGCTATGTCGCGGGCACAAAGGCTTTGAAGGAATACCTGCAGTCGGTGGCGCGGCCGTTTTTATTTTCAAGCTCGCATCCGCCGAGCGTGATAGCCACCTGTCTTGCCGGCCTGGACGTGATTT
>JAIRLH010000139.1 GCA_031259485.1 Elusimicrobiota bacterium | reverse complement strand
TTGATGTTCTGCTTGGGGAAAATGTGCATACTTTATTTCGCGATATTGGTTGTTTGGATAAGTACATATGTATCTTGTGAGGTGTGGTCTCTTCCGTTTGTCCTAAGTCAAAGTGTATTTGACATGATTTTATTGGCAATACTCATATATTTTGTTTTCCAAAAGACAACCGACAGCACGTCAGTACCGCGCGGCCGGAAATTGTTTCCGTCAGCGCAGTTTTGATTGCAGTTTGGTCGTCCTTTATATCCGGCACTTTTGAAAGCGTCGCTTTTATTCCTTGCACTCCGTCGGCGACGGAGTTTAGAGACGAGAATAGAAATTGCCGCAATTAAAAATCTAAAATATAGTAGTTGGGGTTGTCATTTCTTGTAGTAGAAGAGTACATTTGACATATTTTGGCTTTCCCTTCTTTCCCGTCCGTAAGACATTCAATATGATTCTTATAGTTATATGCTTCAAGCACAGGCAAAGAATTCCTATATTTTATACTTAATGCTTGTATATAAAAGACATTGCTGTCCAGAGTAAAGAGGATTACATGGACATTTCCTAAATCACATTTTCCGACTGTATCTGATACGGTGCAATTTGTAAATCCGCTTATATCCAATTGGTTTGGATCCAGCGTCCACTTTCCGTTTGCAAGTTTATAGAATTCCTGCGCTCTATATACGCTTTTAATAACAGTAATCATTTCGGACATGCGGGTGCGGGCCACAACTTTCAGATATTGCGGCAGGGCAATGGCGGCCAAAATGCCGATGATTAAAACAACGACAAGTAATTCAATCAGAGTAAAACCACGCTTATTAAGTTTCACAAAAATCTCCTCTAAGATTTAAAAATAAGTTTCTACTTTTTATACTAAATATGATCCGGTTTTGCAATCTTTTTTAATGATATGCAAATATCGGCAAAACCGGTATGTAAGCCGCGAAATAATTATCTATAATATTAAAAGCGGAGGGATTTTATGGCTGTGCGAATAATAGCGACTGGCGGCACTTTTGACAAAGAATACAACGAGATTACGGGCGAGCTGTTTTTTACCAAAACCCATCTGCGCGAAATCCTTACCCTGGGGCGCTGCAAGCTTCCGGTTTCTATAACGCCGCTTATGATGATAGACAGCCTTTACATGACCGATAAACACCGCGCCGAAATCCTGCGCGCGTGCAAAAAATGCGACGAAAAAAATCTTGTCATAACCCACGGCACGGATACGATGGAAATCACGGCCAAATACCTGGGCAATAAAATTAAAAATAAGACCATAGTTCTTACCGGCGCAATGATACCTTATAAATTCGGCGCATCCGACGGAATTTTTAATCTGGCGAGCGCGCTTTCCTTCGCGCAGGTGCTGCCCGCCGGCGTTTATGTGGCGATGAACGGCAAACTATTTCAGTTTGATAATGTAATCAAAAACAAAAGGCAAGGCGTTTTCGAGACAAAAAATTAGAGTATGAACAAATTAATTCAAATTCTTCTTAAGCCGTCGTTTGCGGCGGCGTTTGTAACTCAGTTTTTGGCCGCATTTAACGATAATATTTTCCGAATGGCGATGGTGATTTTTGTGACATATAAAATCACGACGATTAGCGCGGAGTATAAAGTTGTCATAACCTCCATTGCCGTTGGGCTTTTTATGTTTCCGTTTTTTCTTTTCTCCTCTACCGCCGGAGAGCTTGCCGACAAATACCGAAAAGATTTGATAATCAAAATCGTGAAATTTTTGGAAATTTTCGTAGTTCTTGCCGCGGTTTTGGGCTTTTATCTTCACAGTCCGTATTTTTTGCTTTTAGTGCTTTTTTTGATGGGAACGGCGGCCACATTCTTCGGGCCCGTCAAATACAGCATTTTGCCGGATTTGCTTAAAGAAGACGAACTTATCGCCGGTAACGGGCTTTTTGAGGCCGGCACTTATATCGCGATTTTGCTCGGAATGATTCTAGGCGGGATAATTGCCGCCGGCGGCGAGCTTTCAAAAATATCCGCGTGGATAGTCGGCATCGGCATAGCGGGTTTTTTGTCCACCTTGCTTATCCCGCGAGTGGAAAGCGTCTCGCCGGATTTGAAAATAAACAAAAATATTTTCGCCTCAACGTGGAAAAATATGAAGACTATCCGCCGCAGGCACGACATATTTTTATGTGTGCTCGGCATATCGTGGTTTTGGCTGCTCGGCGCGCTGATGGTTTCGCAAATGCCATCGCTGGGCGAGAAGATTTTACACGGTAAGCCTTCGGTGATTACGTTTTTGCTTACTTTATTTTCCTGCGGAATCGGTTTGGGTTCCATCGTTTGCCAATTTCTTTTAAAAGGAAAAATCACGAGCAAATTTGTGCCGGCTAGCGCGCTGATAATGACTTTGTTTTTGGCGGACTTGTCTTTGGCAAGCGGCGGCTGGACTTGCGCCGCTACGGTAAATTATAAAGAATTTATTTCCGTGTGGCGCGGCCAGCGCATAACTTTGGATTTATTTTTGTTCGCTTTTTTCGGCGGAATTTACATCGTGCCGCTCAACACCATGCTTCAAATCTTTGCCGGCGAAAAAATGCGCTCGCGCATTATCGCCACCGGCAATATTATCAATTCGCTTTTTATGGTTGTCGGCAGCGCGGCCTGCACATTGCTTTTGAAAGCGGGTTTAGAAATCCCGTCTATTTTTGCCGTAATCGCGCTTTTCAATTTTATCGTCGCGATTTATATTTGCGGCCTTTTGCCGGAGCATACTGTCAGAAATTTTGCCAAATTAGTCCTCGAAAGATTTTACAAAATAGAAGTGAAAGGCTTTGAAAACTTTGCAAACACGAAGCGCAATACCCTCATAATCGCAAACCACACTTCATTTTTGGACGCCGTGCTTTTGTGGATTTACCTTGAAGGCAAAATTTATTTTGCGATAAATACATTCGTCGCAAAAAAATGGTGGGTAGCGCCGGTTTTACATCTCATAAAATATTTCCCTATTGACCCGATAAATCCGATGGCCGTCAAATCTATTATTGACAGCGTACAGACGGGCAACAAAGTCGTAATATTCCCAGAAGGCAGAATCACTATGACCGGCGGGCTGATGAAAATTTACCCGGGCCCCGCGATGATTGCCGATAAAAGCAATGCGGATATTTTGCCGATTTATATTGAGGGGAACCAGTATTCTTTATTTTCGCGCTTCGGCCGCAAATTCAAAACAAGGCCGGACAGCGGAATTACGATAAACATTATGCCGCCTACAAGGCTTAACGTCGCGCCGGAACTCAAAAGTTCCGCGCGCCGCACCGCGGCCAGCAGGGCTTTATACGATATTATGTGCAAAATGAAATACGAAAGCGCGAACATAGAGCAAACGATTTTTGATTCTGTTTTGGATGCTTATTATTTGGCGGGTAGAAACAAAAAAATCATAGATGACATCAATAGAAAGCCGCTAAGTTTTGGAATGTTTTTGACCGCCGTTTTTACGCTTGGCGGCGCGCTTAAAAAAGACACGGAGTTTGGCGAATACGTCGGCTTTATGCTACCCAACGCGACGGCTTCCGTCGCCGCGTTTTTTGCCTTGACTTCGCGCGGAAGAATCCCGTGTATGCTCAATTTCTCAAGCGGCGTTAAAAATATGTTGTCTTGTTGCAAAGCGGCGAATATTAAAAAAATTTTTACTTCAAAAATATTCGTCGCGCGCGGCGGGCTGGAAGAAATTATCACCGAGATGTCCAAAGCAGGCATTGAAATAAATTATTTGGAAAATTATAAAAAGCAAATTTCTCTCTCTGATAAAATCGCGGGCTGGCTGATGTCTTTTTCGCCGCGCAGAGCTTACAAAATTATCCGCGGCAAAGTTAATTCCGCAAGCACAGTTGCAGTTTTGTTCACTTCCGGCTCCGAAGGCTTGCCGAAGGGCGTGGCCCTGAGCCATCAAAACATTCAGGCAAATTGCGTGCAACTTTCAAGTATCGCCGACTTCGGTCTGCTGGACAGTTTTTTCAACGCTATGCCGATCTTCCATTCCTTCGGCCTGACGGGCGGAATGCTACTCCCGCTAACTAAAGGCATAAAAGTTTTTATGTATCCTTCGCCTCTGCATTACCGCATTATTCCGGAGCTTGTTTACGACAGAAATTGCACGGTGATGTTCGGCACCGACACTTTTTTGAACGGATACGCAAAAGTCGCGCACCCTTACGATTTTTATTCCGTGCGCTTTATCGTCGCCGGCGCGGAAAAGTTGAAAGAAGAGACTTACCGCGCTTACACCGACACCTTCGGCGTGCGCGTTTTGGAAGGATATGGAGCGACGGAAACCGCGCCCGCGCTTTCGCTGAACACGCCGATGTTTTTTAGGCGAGGGAGCGTTGGCAGATTACTGCCAGGCATAGAATATAAATTGCAAGAAGTCCCCGGCATCGCCGACGGAAAGCGTTTGTTTGTAAAAGGAAAAAACATAATGCTCGGCTATTTGAAGGAAGACAAGCCCGGCGTTTTGCAACCGCTTGAATACGGCTGGTATGACACCGGCGATATTGTGGACATAGACGCGGACGGATTTATTTTTATCAAAGACAGGGCGAAGCGTTTTGCAAAAATTGCCGGCGAAATGGTTTCGCTTGCGGCGGTGGAAGAAGCGGCAAACAAAATTTGGCCGGAGGGAACGGCGGCAATCAATATCCCAGACGATAAAAAGGGCGAGCAAATTATTTTGTTCACTGCGCACCAAGACGCGGAGCAAAAAGAGCTTGCCTCCGCTTTCAGAACGCAAGGCCTCAGCGAGCTTTGGATTCCAAAAGAGGTGCGCGTTTTATCCGAGCTTCCTCTAACCGGCACCGGCAAAACCGATTACATGAAACTAAAAGAATTGATATAATTAAATATGACTAAATATAAAATTTTTCTCCTCGTTTCTTTCGCCGCCGTATGGATTTGGGCGGCTTGCGGCCCGCTCTATCCACAAGACTGGCTTTTAGAAAATTATTTGACTTTTGTTTTTATCCCCGTGATTTTTATCCTCGGGCGATATTTCAAACTTTCAAACGTTTCCTACACGCTGATTGCGGTCTTTATGATTTTGCACACCGTCGGCTCGCATTATTCCTACTCAGAAGTCCCCTTCGGCGAAACGTTAAAGCATTGGCTTAATTCCGACAGAAATATGTATGACAGGCTGGTGCATTTTTCCTTCGGGCTTTTGATGGCTTACCCGACGAGGGAAGTCTTAATCCGCGTTTCAAAAACAAAAGGGTTTTGGTCTTATTATTTCCCGATAGATTTAGTGGCCGCGCTTTCTGCCTTATACGAAATTATAGAGTGGCTTTCCGTGCAGAACGTCAGCGCGGAGCTTGGCAATTCTTTCTTGGGAATGCAGGGCGACGTTTGGGATGCGCAAAAAGATATGCTACTTGCCATTACCGGCGCATGCTTGGCAATGCTGATTGTTTCTATTATTAATCTGACGTTGGATAAAAAAGAATTTTGGAAGGAATTTAAAGAAAGTTTCAAAATAGAAAAATACGATAAGCCGCTTGGCGAAGAAAAAATCGCGGAGCTGTTAAAATAAATACGCTTATTAAAGGGTTTGGTATTATGATATCGGTATATCAGTTAAAAACAAAGTTTCAAAATATTTTAAGGCCGCTTACAAACGCTTTGGCAAAAGCGGGGATTACTGCGAACCACGTGACGATAAGCGCGTTTATGATGTCCGCACTTGTCGGATTTATTATTTATAAATTCGCGCACAAAAACAATATCGTCCTGCTTATCTTGCCGATTTTTTTATTTGTAAGAATGGCATTGAACGCCATAGACGGAATGCTTGCAAGAGAACACGCGCAAAAATCCCGATTGGGCGCGATACTTAACGAGCTTGGCGACGTTTTGTCCGACGCGGTTATTTACGCTCCGTTTCTCATCGTTATCGGAACGGGAGAATATTTAACGATAACTGCGATTTCTCTGGCGATAATCAGCGAAACCGTCGGGATTATGGGAATACAAATAGGCGCGGACAGAAGATACGACGGGCCTATGGGCAAAAGCGACAGAGCTTTTTGGTTTTCGGTAATCGCAATACTTGAAGTTTTGTTTAAACTCCCGCTTTCGGTTATTAACGCATTAATCGGCATAATCGCCGCGCTTCTTGTTTTTACGATATTCAACAGAATTAAAAAAGCCCTTGAGTTTCAACCCGCCGCAAAGGAAGACAAATAATGAGCGACATAATAACTAAAAATCCCGTCGTGTTCTATTCTCTTTGCGCCGTGTGGACGATAATGCTATTGGCCAGCTTATGCGTTATTATTATTTCAAAATTGAAGAAAGATTCCGATCATTCCAATCTCATACAGCGCACAAAAAGCTGGTGGATGATGGTTTTCGTTTTTTCGGCCGCGGTGCTTATAAGCAAAACCGTGTCCTTATTTTTCTTCGGGTTTCTTAGCTTTTTGGCTCTTAAAGAATTTTTCTCGCAGGTACCTTCTCGCCGGATAGACAGGCGCGCGATGTTTTGGGCGTATCTCTCCATACCGTTGCAATTTTATTGGATATATCTTGACTGGTATGGAATGTTTATTATTTTTATTCCCGTATATATGTTCTTATTTTTATCTATGCGAATGGTGTTTACCGAGGAAACCGAAGGCCTGCTTAGATCCCTTGCGTCCATACAATGGGTGCTTATGATAAGCGTGTTTTCTTTAAGCCACGCAGCCTATCTTATGCGTTTGCCCGCGCTTGCTTCATTCAATGCGGGCGGGGCCGGCCTTATGCTTTTCTTAGTCGTAATCACGCAGGCCAACGACGTAGCGCAATACGTTTGGGGCAAGACTTTCGGAAAGCGCAAAATATTGCCCGTAGTAAGCCCGAAAAAAACTTGGGCGGGGTTTATAGGAGGAGTTCTGTCAAGCATTGTTCTCGCGTGTTTAATAGCTCCGTATTTAACTCCTTTTGATTTACGTCAATCCATACTTGCGGGGTTCCTTTTGTCCGTATTCGGATTTATAGGCGACGTTACGATATCAGCCATAAAAAGAGATTTGGGCATTAAAGATATGGGAAGTTCAATCCCCGGACACGGCGGAATAATGGACAGAATTGACAGCTTAACTTATAACGCTCCGTTATTTTTTCACTTCTGCCGATATTTCTTCTACTAAATTATGGCAAAAATATTAAGGGCAATATTTTATCTTGCGATAGGGCGTTTCATAATTCTTGTTATCTTGGGAATTGACATAAAACGCCGAGAGCTTTTGCCAACAAAAGGGCCGGCGATAATCGCGGCCAATCACAATAGTCATTTGGACATTTTGCTTTTAATGAGCATACTTCCCTGGAAAGCCGCTTTGGACACATATCCCGTTGCCGCCGCGGATTATTTCCTCAAAAATAAAATAATATCGTGGTTTTCGCAAAACGTCGTCGGGATTATTCCGATTAAACGTAAGCCTTCGGCTGGCGACAGAGACATTCTCGCGCCGTGCTACGATAAGCTAAACGACGGCAAAATAATCGTAATATTCCCCGAAGGCAGCCGCGGCGAGCCGGAGGTAATGGGCGAGTTAAAATCCGGCATAGCGCATATAGCGAAAAAAATGCCCGACGTAAAAATAATCCCGGTTTTCATACGCGGTTTAGGCAAATCTTTGCCGCG
>JAIRLH010000125.1 GCA_031259485.1 Elusimicrobiota bacterium | reverse complement strand
ATGATGTTTTCATTGCGGGCCGACTGCTTTTGTCGGCGTCAATCCAAGGCCGTAAATCTTAAAGCATTTGTTTTATTCTGGATTACTTCGGCCGGACAAGTGTAATCCGGCATCGCAATGACTTATTTATTTTTCCCCGGCTTACATTAACAACCGTTTGCTCCTTTTTATTACTATCAATATTATACTATAAATTTATTAAAACTATAAAACGCCTTCTATCAATATTTTAAGACCTAGCGCAATAAGTATAGTCCCGCCGGATAGTTCCACTGCGGCGCCGAATTTATTGCCGAGTTTCTGGCCAAGAGCAAACCCTGCGGCGGTGGCCGCAATTATGCAAAATGCGAGTATTGCCAAAACTTTTATAAGAGAAACTTCATATAGCGCGAGCGATACGCCTGCCGCAAGAACGTCTATATTTGTAGCCAGCGCAAGCGTAGCTACAGTTTTAAGCGTCAGCATTTTAGCGCTTGCGCATTGCGGCGTTTTTTTAAATTTGGCGCTGGCTTCTTTCAGCATTTTTACGCCGATATAGCATAATATCAGAAAAGCGGCCCAGTGATCCCAGCTCGCGATTATATTGCGCAGTTTAACGCCGCCGAGCCAGCCGGTTATCAGGCATATTATTCCGGCGAGCGCAAACACCGCGGCGACTTTTGCTATTTGCGCAAAATTATGGTTTTTACCGCCGCAGCCAACTGCGGCGGCAACGGCCATATTATCCATTGAAAGGCTTGCGGCAATTAAAATGACTTCAAGTGTACTCATAAAACATATATATGATACCATTTATATGATGAAATCTTTAAGAGAATTTTACAAAGCGGGCATGGGGCCCTCAAGCAGTCATACTATGGGGCCGCGGCGCGCGGCGGAGATTTTCGGCAAAAGAAACCCGGGGGCAAAGTCTTTCCGTGTGTACTTGTACAGCTCGCTCGCGTTTACCGGCAGGGGACATTTGACTGATATCGCCGTCACGGCAGGATTGGAGCCCAAACCGGTGGAAATTGTGTGGCTGGAGAACCAATCCCTAGTACGCCACCCAAACGGCATGAAGTTTGAATCGCTTGATGAAAAGGAACAGGTGCTTGACAGCTGGACAGTTTACAGCACCGGCGGCGGAGAAATTAAGGACGATAAAGATTTTGAAACCGCGCCGCCAAGCATTTACCCGCTCGCTTCCATGGGCGATATACTGGCCTATACCAAACAAAACCGCATGAGCCTTTGGGAATATGTGGAAGAAACCGAAGGCCCGCAGATTTGGGATTTCCTTGCAGATATTTGGAAAGAAATGCAAGATACAATAAACAGCGGACTGGGCAAGTATGATATTTTGCCCGGCGCATTGCGGCTGGAGCGCAAGGCGCGCCGCTACTTCAAAGTGGCTGATACCGCGCCGCGCTACGTGCGGCGCACGCATAAACTTTTTGCATACGCTTTAGCCTGCTCGGAAGAAAACGCAGCCGGCGGCCGCGTGGTTACCGCGCCCACATGCGGCAGCTGCGGCGTGCTGCCCGCGGTGCTGCGCATAAGCAAGGAAATTTTTGAAATGGACGACACTCCTGTAATCCGCGCGCTTGCAACGGCGGGGCTTATAGGGAATTTAGCCAAAACAAACGCCTCTATCTCCGGCGCGGCGGTCGGGTGCCAAGGCGAAATCGGCGTCGCGTGCGCGATGGCCGCCGCCGCGGCCTGCCAGCTGGAAGGCGGCAATAACCGCCAGATAGATTATGCGGCCGAAATGGGGCTTGAACATCATCTGGGTCTAACCTGCGACCCTGTGGGCGGTTATGTGCAGATACCTTGTATAGAACGCAACCCGCTGGCAGCGTCGCGCGCTATAGACTGCGCCACTTATGCCATAGTTTCGTCCGATAACGACAACAGGGTTTGCTATGACGATATTCTGGCAACAATGATGCAGACCGGCATTGACATGAGCAGCAAATACCGCGAGACCGCGCAAGGCGGTCTTGCCAAACTTTTTAAAGACAGATTTACAGGCAGGAGGTAATTGTTATGAAAACGATGGAAGCTATTTACAACAGGCGCAGCATCCGCAAATTCACCGCGCAGAAGATTAAGGATGAGGACATCAAAACCTTGCTGCGCGCGGCTATGATGGCGCCCACTGCGGTAAACGCGCAGGAGTGGGAGTTTCTGGTAATCCGCGAAAAAGAAAAACTGAGTGAAATCACCAAAATACACCCGCACTCGCAGATGTTAAAACAGGCTGACGCGGCGATAATAATTTGCGCCAACATGGAAAAAGAAATTATCCCGGGCTATTGGATTGGGGACTGCGGCGCGTGCGCTCAGAATATCCTGCTTGCGGCGACTGAACTTGGGCTCGGCTCCGTATGGCTGGGCGTGCAGCCGGATAAGAAAAGGGTTGAGGACTTCCGCAAACTTTTCAAACTGCCAAAGCATATTATGCCGTTTAATGTCATCGCGCTGGGCTATCCCGCGGAAAAACGGGACGAAAAAGACCGCTACGACGACAAAAAAGTTCACTTGGAGCATTGGTAAATCAGCCGAACAACAGGCCTATTGCGCACAGAAACAGGCCGAAAGCCGCCAAGAGGTATTTTGACGGCCGCTTCTTTTCAAGCAGGCATTCAAACGCGGCGGCGAATATTACGGCCGTGCAGGACATTGCGGAAATCGTGGCAAGATGCCCCGTCTTAAGCGCCGCCAAATGAAAAAGCAGGCACAAATAAGT
>JAIRLH010000122.1 GCA_031259485.1 Elusimicrobiota bacterium | reverse complement strand
GGTACCCAAAGCTCGGGCAAGCCTTGTTGTTTAAAGCCCTCCTGCACGCTTTTCACATCCGCGGCTTTATGCGTGGTGTAAAGGTAAAGCTGCTCGCCGCGCTTTTCGTCCGGCAGGCGCACGACGGCGTGTATATCTTCGGGCCACAGTTTCAGCAAAGCGCCCTCAACGGCTCCGAGCGAAATCATTTCTCCCGCTATTTTGGCAAAGCGCTTCGCGCGGCCTACTATCGTGATAAAGCCTTCCTCGTCCATATTTATAATGTCGCCCGTGTCGTACCAGCCGTCTTTGACGGGCTGCATTACGCCGGGCTTGTCTTCCCGCAGGTATCCAAGCATTACGTTGGGGCCTTTCAAAACTAATTTGCCGCCGGCCTCCACGCCAAGGACAGGCTCCAGCTTATATTCCAGCCCCGGGAAAATGCGTCCGACGGTGCCGCGCTTAAAATACATCGGCGTGGTGAAGGATATGCCCGGGGACATTTCCGTTACGCCGTAAGCCTCCAAAACGCGTATGCCGAATTTTTCAGACCATAATTTAAAAGTATCGTCCTTAAGTTTCTCCCCGCCAACGGCCGCAACGCGCATATTGTAAAAATCGTAAGGGTGCGCGGTTTTGGCGTAAGCGTTAAAGAAAGTATCGGTAGCAAAAAATACCGTCGCGTTTCGGTCGTACACCAGTTCGGGTATTATTTTATAATGCAGCGGCGTGGGGTATAAAAATACCCCCGCGCCGTTAAGCAAAGGCATAAACAGCCCGCACACCAGGCCGAAAGAATGAAACATCGGCAAAGCGTTAAAAAACTTATCCTGTATTCCGAAGGAAATTATAGAGCTGAGCTGCAATCTGTTTGCGTTGATATTCGCATGGCTTAAAACCACGCCTTTAGGCGTGCCCTCGCTGCCGCTGGTAAACAGGACAACGGCCGCGGAGTCCGGATTCGGCGCGGAGTCTATGACGGCGTATGCGCGGTACGGGAAAAGGCCCTGCGCCAAGGCCCGCAGCTTATCAATAAGTTTTACCCGTTTACTTATGTCTTCAAGATAGACTATTTTTATGCCGGAGGCTTCAAGCGCTTTTATGATTTCGGCCACCGAATCTCCGCCCTTTTCCAAAAACGCGCGCGCGGTAATCATGGTTTTAATATTTGCGGAGGCGCAGGCCGAAAGAATATTTTTTATGCCGGAGGAGAAGTTTATCATCGCCGGCACCCTGCCGTAAGCCATAAGCGCAAAAATGCTTACGGCGCACGCGTTGCTGTTGGGCAACAGCAGGCCGGTATATTCTCCTTTTTTAGTGAATTTTTCAAACTGCCTGCCCAGCAGGAAGCAGCCCGTAAGCATTGTGCCGAAGGACATGCCTTTGCGGCTCATATCCTCCAGCGCTCGGCTGCCGCGGCCCGCAAAATCAGCGGCTTCAATCAGCGAGCGGAATAAAGTAAGTCTGTAGTCGGAGCTTTTAAATTTCATCTCCACCATCAAATCGTAAACTTTGTCTTCGGCGCGGTAGCGGCGGGTTTTGCCTTTTAAATTATCGGGCACGTCAAGTTTGACGGGCGGCATTATATTGACCGTAAAAGGCACGTCCGGGATATGACGCAGCTTGCGCCCGTAAAAGGCAAAGCGCGAGTACTGCGTGCCCTGCATAAATACCGGCAGCACGGCCGCGCCGGACCTGTCTGCAATCATGGCGGGCCCCGGGTAAATTTTCATAAGCCCGCCGGTGGTTGAAATCCTGCCCTCGGGATACAAAACTATGCGGCGTCCTCTTTTGATTTCTTCAATTATTGTTTTTACGGACATCGGGTTGGAGTGGTCAATCGCAATATGCTTTATGAACCTCAAAAACTTGCGCACCCAAAAACGTTTTGCTATGGTGCTGTCAATCACAAAAGTTAAATCGTCCGGCAGGAAAGCCGCCAGAATAAGCGGATCAAGGAAGGAATTGTTGTTTGCTATAATTACGGTGCGTTTGGGCGCGTTTTGGTAATTTTCAAGCCCTTTTACTTTTATGTCGTATAATGCCTTAAGAACAAAAAACAACGCGGAGCGCAAAGCATAATCCGGCAGCAGGCGCAGGATATAAACCGCCGCTACAAGATTGCTTATCGCCATAAAACCCACCACGGCCGGCGCGCCCGCGCCCATTCGCAAAAGGATAAAAGAAACGGCCGAGGCGGCCACCATAAACAGCGCGTTGATAAAATTGCTTACCGCTATCAAGCGCGAGCGCATTTGCGCGCGCCCCATGGTCTGCAGCATGGCGTTAAGCGGCACTATATAAAGCCCTCCGCACAGAGCAATAAGGAATAAATCAAAAGATATTCTTATGCCCGTGAAAGTGGCGATAAAATTCTTAAAATCTATCACTTCCAAACCGGCGCGGACGTTGACAATAACAAAAGCCAAATCCGCGAGCGCGCAGGACATAAGCAATGCGCTTAACGGGATATATTTGACGCTGATATCGCCTTTAAGCAGCCTGCGGCACATAAACGCTCCGCAGCCTATGCCGGACGCAAAAAGTATAAGCAGATAGTTAAAAACTTTGGGGCTGCCGTGCAAAATGTTTTCAGAAAGCTCGGGCAGTTGCGAAAGCATTACCGCGCCCAGCGTCCAAAACCACGCTATGCCCATGCAGCAGAGAAATATTTTTTCATTTCTGTAAACGAAAAGCAGATTCTTCCACGTGCTTTTGAAGATATTGGACGTTATTTTAAGCTCCGGCGAGGCCGGCTGCTGCGGGGCAAAAAGGAAAGCGAGCGCGTATCCGCCCGCAGCCACCAGCGCGGTTATAATACACGCGGCGCCCGGGCCGGAGGCATCGGCCATAAAAATACCGGCCAAAGTGCCCAGCACGATGGCCAAATATCGGCCCGATTCCATAACCGCGTTGGCTGAAATCAATTGATTTTTGGCCAGTATCTGCGGCAGTATGCTGTATTTAACCGGCCCGAAGAAAGCCGCCTGCGCGCCCATCACAAAAAGCACTAACAGCAGCAGCCACGGGCTTTTGAGCCAGAAACCCAGCGCGATGAGGAAAACTGTAAAAACCTCGGTCAATTTTATGATTTGTACGGTTTTGGTTTTGGAGAATTTATCCGCAATCTCGCCCGCAAGCGCGGAGAAAATGAAAAACGGAGCCATATACACCGCCAAAGCGGCGGCGGCGAAAAAAGTTTCCCTGCCCGCGCCCAAACCGGCTATTTTATAGGTTATGAAAGCCGCGAAAGCCGTGCGCGAAAGGTTATCGTTAAACGCTCCGCTGAACTGCGCGGCGAAGAGAGCAAAAAAATCACGCTTAAAAATATCCGAAAATATTTTGACCATATTATATATTATATAATTTCTTTAATACGTACGGAGGCAAGCAATATGAGAATGATTGATATAATCATTAAAAAAAGGAATAACCGCCCCTTAAACGAGTCGGAATTTGATTTTGTAGCGCAGGGCGCGGCCAAAGGCGCTGTGCCCGATTACCAGCTTTCGGCCTTCCTTATGGCCTGTTTTCTCAATCCGCTTACCGATAAAGAAACCGCCGCCTTTACAAAAGCCATGGCTTATTCCGGCGGCAGGCTGGATTTTGCCTACCTCAAAAAACCCGCGGTTGACAAACATTCCACCGGCGGCGTGGGGGACGGGATTTCCCTCGCGCTCGCGCCGCTTGTCGCCTGCGCGGGCCTGGCAGTACCCATGATGTCTGGCCGCGGGCTGGGCCATACCGGCGGCACGCTGGACAAGCTGGAAAGCATTAAAAATTTTAATGTCCGCACGCCCGTAAAGCGCATTTATAAACAGATGGAAGCCATAGGCGTGTGTATGTTCGGCCAGACGGCGGACTTGGCGCCGGCCGACAAAAAACTCTACGCCCTGCGCGACGCCGCGGGTACGGTTGAAAGCCGGCCGCTGATAACGGCAAGCATACTTTCCAAAAAATACGCCGAAGGCGCGCGCAGCCTGCTGATGGACGTTAAATACGGCGGCGGGGCCTTTATGCAGAAATACGCGGACAGCAAAAAACTGGCCTTAGCCCTCGTGCGCACGGCCAAACTTATGGGCATAAGCTGCCGCGCTCTGCTTACCGATATGGATACCCCGCTTGGACGCGCCATAGGCAATGCCAATGAAATGCTGCAGACTATACTGATACTTAAGGGCGATAAAAACCTTGCGCCGGATTTTTACGAGCTGCTTATCCAAACCGGCGCGCATATGCTGGCAATCGGCGGCGTTGAGAAGGATTTGAAAGCCGCGGCGCGCCGGCTGGAAGGTTATATACAAACCGGCGCCGCGCTGCAAAAACTTAAAGAAATAATAAAATGGCACGGCGGCAACCCCGATGTTGCGGATAACCCGCGCAAACACTTAAAAAACGCGCCGCTGGAATATATTTTTAAAACGCCGGCGGCAGGTTTTATAGGCCGGCTTGACGCTAAGCTCTGCGGGCAGGCCGCCGTTTTGCTTGGCGCGGGCCGCGGCAAAATGGAAGACAATATTGACCACGGCGCCGGCATCTGGCTGGAAAAGAAATTAGGCGGCCGCGTGGCAAAAGGCGATATTATAGCGCGGCTTTACGCGAGCGACAAAACCAAACTGAAAGAAGGCGCGGCATTATTCGCGCAAGCCTTCGCAATACAAAAAAACAAACCCGCCCCGCGTCCGTTGATAAGAGAAATTATAAAGTAACCGGCAAATTTAACAGATCATATATATGCCCTTGTAATAATATTT
>JAIRLH010000089.1 GCA_031259485.1 Elusimicrobiota bacterium | reverse complement strand
ACTCTATCTCACTAAAGAGCTAACTAGAACTAAGGAGTTCCTTATGAAATGTAAACGCCCGCAGCCGTCTCATAAACCTTCCATCAGTGGTTTTACGCTGATTGAATTGCTTGTCGTTGTTTTAATAATCGGCATTTTGGCCGCTATTGCTTTGCCGCAATATCAAAAGGCTGTTACAAGAAGCAGGATTTCGGAAATGCTTTTATTGGCTAAACGCTTTCGCGACGCTCAGATTATTTATCGTCTTACAAACGGCAGATATACGGAAGACCTCCAAGCATTGGATATTGACTCAATAACAGATTGTACAGACGTCCGGGTATGCAAATACGGGAAATATAGAATATACTGTGGCAGTAACGGTTCAACTTTTTATATCGGAATACAGCACTCAGTAAATAATTCTCTGCCTATTATAGAAAGTTATAATTTCCCAGGTTTTCAATGCCTGTCTTTAGGAGACCCCAAAAAAGCAGCCGCATGCGAGACTTACGGCGGCAGGAAACGTCCCAACAATGACAACTATTATTATATAGATTTTTAAAAGCCGTAGAGGCCGTAGAAATTTATATTCATTTATACTCCTGCAAATGATATTATATAATGTATTTAAGGATTTTCCATAATGAGGAGATAATCAATGAATATCAAAGAAAAATTGTATGAACGCTTTGTCGGATATGTTAAAGTTGATACTAAATCCGACGGAGCCAATGCCGCAAACACCCCTTCTTCCCTAGGGCAAACCGTACTGGCCAAAATGCTGTCCGCGGAACTTAAAAAACTGGGGCTTAAAAACGTGCTTCTTACCAAACATTCCTATGTGCTGGCGGAGCTGCCGGCAAATACCGCCAAAAAAATGCCAGCCGTCGGATTTATGGCGCACATGGATACCTCGCCCGATTTTTCCGGCGCGAACGTAAAGCCCAAACTTCATAAAAATTACAATGGCGGCAAACTGGTTATTGGCAACGGAATAGTCAATGACCCGAAACAAGACCCTAATCTTAAATTCTGCAAAGGGCATGATATTGTGACCGCAAGCGGCGACACTCTGCTCGGCGGCGACGACAAAGCCGGCATCGCCATAATAATGACTATGCTTGAATACCTCGGGGAAAATCCGCAAATTAAGCACGGGCCGGTAAAAGTAGCGTTTACCGTGGACGAGGAGATCGGCCACGGCAGCGCGCTTTTGCCGCTTGATAAATTTAAAGCCGATTTTGCGTATACGCTGGACAGCTATATAGTAGATATCGGCCGCGGCAATTTTAACGCCGACGCGTGCACGATAACCATAACAGGTGTGAACACGCATCCCGGCTTGGCCAAAGGCGTGCTGGTAAGCCCGCTTTTAATAGCTTCCGAAATTATTACCATGTGGCCCAAAAAACACCGCGCCGAGCATACCGACAAAGAAAAAGGCTTCATACACTTTAACGAAATTAACGGCGGTATAGAAAAAATAATTCTGAAAGCCATAGCCCGCGAGCATGATTTGAAAAAGCTTTTCGCCATGGAAGCGGAGCTTAAGGCCCTTTGCAGAAAAATTGAGGCCGGGCACAAAGGCGCGAAAATCAGCGTGCAGTTTAAGGAAAGCTACCGCAATATGAAAGATATACTCAAAAAGCAGCCTAAGGCTATGGACTATTTGCTGCGCGCGCTTAAAGAAACAAAAGTCTCTTACCGTCTGGAACAGGCCCGCGGCGGCACCGACGGCGCGCGCCTGAGCTTCCGCGGATTGCCTACGCCGAATTTGTTCGGCTGCTACAGCAGCGCGCACGGGCCTTACGAATGGGCCTCGCTTGACAGAATGGTTGACACGCTGCGCGTATGCCTTAATATTATTAAAGAAAGATAAACCGTCATTGAACGCAGAAACAAAAAATCCCCGCCTTCAATTAAGGCTGGGATTTTTTACCTCTCCTTAAGGGGTGACGGGGATGGCCGTTTATTTTCTGCCTTCTGTCTTTAACGCCTCTTTAGTATATCCCACAGGGTGGTTTAGAATAATCTTTTGCGTCTCTTTAAGCCCCAAGGCTTTATGAAATTCCTCCGCCGGCATTTGCCCGCGCGGCACAGTGGCAAGCCCCATACCGGCGCAGAATAAAGAAATATTTTGAGATACTATGCCTGTATCCACCGCCGCCCAGCGTTCGCTGTTTTTGCCGGTATCCGCGACAAGCAGTAAAGTAACGGGCGCGCCTATAAGGCGGCAGTCCGTCCCGCCGGCAAATTCCAAAATATTTTTGGGAGCATTGTAAAAATAAGCGCCGTCTTTCAGGCAGACGTATATATCTATCTCCTGGCGGTTCATGGCCGATGGGGCCGTGCGCTTGCCGTCCGGACGGTTAACGCCGCTGGCTGCCCAGAGCAGGTTGGAGAGGGCTTGTATATCAAGTTCCTTCGCGCTGAACTCACGGACGGATTTGCGCTGCGCCAGCGCCTGCATTACCGGCAGACCCTTTTGGAGCTGTGGTTTTTTGAGTTCTATTGTTTTGGCTTCCGCCGCGGCCAGGGGCAGCGTAAATAATAAGGCGGCGGCCGCGAATAATATTTTTTTCATTTTATTCTCCTTTTTTACTACTTAGTTATTTTTATTTTAGCATTAAAGTTTAAGATACTGCAGCGGAAATATGAAATAAATATTATCTCTCGCTTATCAGGAAACTTGCGATATGCGCAATCCCGCCGGCGTGGTGCTGGACGACGTGGCGGACGGTATCTGCGCCAATATCATTTGCAGATAGTTTTCGTAGTGGAATATT
>JAIRLH010000051.1 GCA_031259485.1 Elusimicrobiota bacterium | reverse complement strand
TATAGGTTTTGCAATGATCTTTGTTTTTTTATATCTAACAGATTTTAAACTTTTTCAAAATAATGCCTTTGTCATTATTCCCCTTTATTCAAAAAGGGGTGGCGGGCATAGCCCGACGGGGTATTTCCCGCTTTTTGTTTTTGCTTTTACCTTTGTAGCGGCCGTCATTGCGGCCTCTGCGCCGCAATCTGCCGTTGTGTAGTTCTACCCCGCCGTGCGCCAGCACTGTCGCTGCCATGAATTCCCATTTTACCATCAGGGGAATCGTAAGGATGGGATAATTTTTTCTTTTTATTGTTTATCTGTTTTGGCTAATACTTTAAATCCAAAAATCAAATACCCCGCGCCAACTTCGGCGCACCCCTTTTTGCAAAGCGTCCTTGACGCGCGGGGAATAAAAGCAAAGAACTGCTTTAGTTTATAAATAGCCGCTACATTCTCCTTTTTCCAAAGCGTATTGACGCTCGGGGAATTAACGAATTTTATAGTATAGGTTTTGCAATCTTCTTTGCTTTTTTTATATCTGACAGACTTTAAATTTTTTTAAAATAATGCCCTTGTCTTTATTCCCATTTTCCAAAATGGGGTGGCGGTACACGAAGTCACACGACGGGGTATTTGCCTTTTCCTTTCTCTTTCTTATTTTTAAAAAATTCTATTCTGCCATTACCCTTTATTCTTCAAAAAATCCGCGCCTGCGGCGCGCCGCTTTACAAATATAAAGAGGATATAAACGCGATTATACGCGGCTTTCTCTTTTGATCTTCCAATTTATCGCATTGCTGTAACGCTCCCACATGCGGCTGTAGCGTCTGCCTGAATTTACTAGCTGTTCATGTCTTCCTTGTTCGTCCATGCGACCGTTGTCTATGACTATAATTTTATCGGCATTTCGCACGGTGGAAAGGCGGTGAGCGATAATAATAACGGTTTTATCTTTCATTAAACTTTCAAACGCTTTGTGTATATTTTGTTCATTTTCAGGGTCGGCAAAAGCGGTAGCTTCGTCAAGAACTATTATAGGCGCGTTTTTTAAAATAGTTCTGGCAATGACGATACGCTGACGCTGACCGCCTGAAAGATGAACGTTGTCTGCGCCGATAACAGTGTCATAGCCTTGAGGCAGTTCTTTCACAAATTCATCGCACATTGCGGCTTTTGCCGAAGCTATTGCGTCGTTGCGGGAAGCGTTTTTATTGCCGGCTAAAATATTGTCTAAAACGCTTTGTTTAAACAGAAATACGTCTTGAAACACAAAACTTATTATGGACATTAGATACAGGCTTGACATATCGCGTATGTCTGTGCCGCCGATTTTTATCGTTCCGCTTGAAACTTCATAAAAACGAGCTATTAAATGAGCGATAGTAGATTTACCGCTGCCGGACGGGCCGACAAGCGCGGTTATCTCGCCCTGATTTGCGGTAAAACTTATATCTTCTATGGCGGGCGTTTTGAAATCTCCGCCATAAGTAAAGCTGACGTTTTCAAAAGATACATTATAATTTGAGACGGTTTTAGGCGCGGCGGGTTCAATCAAAGGCTGAGCGGCAAAAATTTTGTCCATACGTTCAATGCCGCTAAGTATCATTCTACCATTTTGAGAAACATAGAGAAGTTTGAGAAAAGAAGTCGGAATAGCGACGGAAAATATAAAATAAAATATTGCGGCAAAAGCAAACTCCGAGTAATCTTTAACGCCGCCTGAAAGCAAGATAACGGCAGGAATTAAAAATAGATAGACGCTGTTGATTATAAGCATGAAAAGACCCATATATATTTCATATTCTTTTGTATAGTTAAGACAAAAAACGCCGTAGGTTTTAATCGTTTCATAAAATTTACGAAAACTGTATATAGTCTGATTAAAAGCCTTGACTACGGATATTCCGCGCACGTATTCCACAGCCGCATTGTTCATATCTTCAAGCGAGTTTTGATACTTGGTTATAAATATTTGCGCCTGTTTGTTTCCAAACGCCTTTATTTGAATTAAGTAGGCCGTAAGAACAGGTATAAAACTTGCAAGTCCCAGCCGCCAGTCAAAAACAAATAAAATAATAAGCGTAATAATCGCCATAGCAAAAGAACCGGCAATATCGGGAAGCTGATGGGCGATAAATCCTTCAAGTTTTTCAATATTTTCGTCTGCAATTTTTCGCAGTTTTCCCGTAGAATTTTGCGTGTGAAATCCAAGCGGCAATAATCCGATATGGCGCAGGAACTCAAGTTTAAGCCGATAGATAGTATTAAACGCCGCCAAATGAGAAAACATCAGCGCGATAAAATTGATAAAAATAGCTCCTGCCGCCGCGCCGAAAGCAAGCCATCCGAGCTTTATCATATACGACGAGTTAAGACGACTCAAATCGGCAAAATTTATTACAAGTTCCCTTATAAGATAATAAATTGCAATAAACGGCGTAAAAGAAACCGCGACGCTTATAACAGAAAGCGCGCACGATGCAATAACCAAAATCTTATTGCGCAATGCCAACTCCCAAAGCCGCGCCATACCCGTTTTGTGAGACGCGGCGTTTGTATTAACCTTTTTACATTTCATAATCCGCTCCGTTTTACTGCAATTAAACATATTTCAAATATATATTGCGCAAAAAATCAAACGGTCATTGAATTTTTTTTGTATCTATAAAATAGACTGCCCCGCCGCCTATATTATCCGGGCGTTTTAAAATTGCGCTAATCGCTAATTTTTGACAAAAAATTATAAAAGTAGATTTGATATATAATTCAAAAGAATTTTTACGCGCGCTGATGTCTGTTTATATAGATGTTTTGTAAATATTCTAAAGGCGCTGTGATATAATAAATTCCGTTATTAGC
>JAIRLH010000063.1 GCA_031259485.1 Elusimicrobiota bacterium | reverse complement strand
TAACCAGCGCGCGCACGCGTTTGTCGCAGGAACCGTAGGGATAGGCAAAGCTCAATATTTTACGGCCCAGCTTTTGCTCAAGTATTTTTTTGCTTTGGATAAGTTCGGATAGACAATCATCATCGCTAAGGGCGCGCAGTCTCTTATGCGTCAAACCGTGAGAGGCAAATTCCGCCAGCCCGCTTTGCCTCATTTCTTCTATTTGGCTCCAGGCGAGCATATTGTTTTGGCCCACCAGCCCCGCGGTCAGGAAAATATTGGCTTTAATATTGTGCTTTTTAAGCAGCGGGAATGCGCAGGTATAATTATCCAGCCAGCCGTCGTCAAAAGTCAGCATTACGCTGCGGGGCGTCAGCTGTTTTTTTAGGAGCATTGCTTCTTCCACTTCCTCTAAGCCCAGCGCGGCAAACCCGCTTTTTTTATATATTCAAGCTGTTTTTCAAAAATATCTTCCTGTATAAAAAAAGATTTGTCCTGATAAGACGCCGCCGGGCCAATGTTATGGTACATAAGCACCGTAAGTTTCCGCAGTTTAGCCAGACGCGTCCGCGGGGCAGTAAATATCCTGGATAAAAGTGTCATTTTTGCTTTTGCAGCTCCCAGAGTTTGGCGTATTTGACAAGCGGGTAAAATGCAAAGAAAACCGCCCACAAAAACCCCTGCATCCCGTCTAAAAAACCCAGCCGCAGGAAATATATTTTTATGAATTCAAAAGGCGGGCGCGCGAATTGCGCCGCGTTGAATTTTTTACCCTGCTCATGCATAGCCTGCGCGCCGAGCGTGGAATACCTGTTAAATTTATCAAAATACTGGGCCAAAGTTTTATAAGAATAGTGCTTTATTATATTATTTAACCGGCCCGCGGGGCGGCCGTCGACCGCCAGCGTTTCGTGTATTCTGCCGCCCAGATATTTAGCTTTGGCGCGCCGCGCAAGGCGCAGGCGCAGCTGTTTTCTGAGGCCGCCGTGCTTCATCTCCCGCCCTCAAAAGAAGTTAGATATCGGCAGCAGAAAAGCATCATGCGCGGCGTCTTTAAGGGTATTTTTTATTTCCTCCCTTAAAGCGGGGGACAACTCCTCGTCCGCGTCAAGATTCAGCACCCATTCACCGCGGGCTTGGGCCAAAGCATAGGCTTTTTGGGAAGTGAAAGAATCAAAATCTCTCGTGAATATTTTTGCCTTGTATTTTGAAGCGATTTCCAAAGTTTTGTCGGTGGAGCGCGAGTCCACCAAAATGATTTCATCCGCGAGGCCACGCACGCTTTCAAGGCATGCGGCTATATGAGCCTCCTCGTTTTTTGTGATTATTATCAGAGAAAGCAGCGGCATCTTAATCTTCCCTGTAATGCGCGCCGAGGCTGTTTTTGTTCATCAGCGCGGCGTAGGTTATCAGAAGCGCGGTTTGCGCGCCGCTGCGCAGGTTAAGCAGATCAGGCGTTATGCGGCAGCCCTGATAGAAAATATCAATTTCGTTTTTGAGATGGCGCAAAATCTTTTCAGCGCGGCGCAGGTGCGTACCGCTGCGTATAAGGCCCACATAATTCCACATGGTATTTTTTATGACGGAAATATCCTGCAAAATCAAATTTTTATCGGCAACCGCCGCAGGGGCTTTCCAGTCCTTAGGTTGCGGGATATAAAAGCCGCCGTCTTTAATTTCCTCAATATCCGCGCGCGAGCAGATGGCTGCCGTCGCAATGGCGTCTAATAACGAAGTGCTTGCCAGCCTGTTGGCGCCGTGGAAGCCGTTGCACGCGCATTCACCGACGGCGTTAAGATGGCGGATACTGGTGCGCGCGCACCCGTCGGTCCATATGCCTCCGCAGAAATAATGCATAGCCGGCACCACGGGTATGGGCCGGCGCGTAATATCAATGCCGGCTTCAAGGCAAGTCTCATATATATGCGGAAAGCGGTTTTTTATGAAATCCGGCTTCATGGAGGATAAGTCAAGGTAAACGCAGTCCGAGCCGGTTTTAAGGCGCTCGCGCTCTATCGCGCGGGACACCACGTCGCGCGGGGCCAAATCTTTAAGTTTGTGATACTGCCCCATGAAGGGTTTGCCCTGCGCGTTGACCAATACCGCGCCCTCGCCGCGCACGGCTTCGGATATCAGCTCGCTGCGGCCCTGCCCCGCGGCCAACACAGTGGGATGGAACTGCGTATATTCCATATTCATCACCCGCGCGCCGATGCGGTAGGCCATGGCTATGCCGTGCCCGTAAGCGTTCTGGGAATTGGTGGTATGTTTGTAAATCTGCCCCGCGCCGCCGGTGGCAAGCACTGTCTTTTTTGCAACAACGGCGAAAACCCGCCCGTTCTTTGTGTCCAGCGCGTATGCGCCGAAGCACGTCAAAGGCTTGTATCTGTCTTTAATATTGACTGAACTGTGCGAAAGCGTCAATAAATCTACCGCCATGGTGTTCTGTAAGATTTTGAGATTTTTTAGGTTTTGCAATTTGCTTTGCAGCGCGCTTATCATGGCTTTGCCGGTGGTGTCTTTACTGAAGATAATGCGTTTTTTGCTGTGCGCCGCCTCCCGCGTAAGGAGCAGATTGCCGCGCGCGTCCCTGTCAAAATCCGTGCGGAAATCATTGATAAAATATTTTTCTATTACGGCAAAGCCTTCGGCGGTTTCGGCCAGAACGTCTTCGTCATTGCAGATATTGCAGCCTGCGGTTTGTATGTCTTTGAGAAGCGTTTTGTAATCTGGTTTTTGCTCGTAAATCACGCCGCCCTGGGCAAGGGAACTGTTGCAGTCGTTCAAATCCGCCGCGGCAAGCAGCACGCAGTCCAATCCTGCTTGCGCAGCGATATAAGCGTAAAGCGAGCCCGCAATACCGCTGCCTATTACAAGGCAGTCCGTCTTAATTATCTTCATAATTAAATTTTAACTTATTTTTTAAATGAACACCGTAATTTTAATTGAAAAAATATGCGTAAGTGTTAGCGGCAGGATATATTTGTTTATCTTTGCCGCCTAATGCAATGCATAATTTTTCGTCACTGTTATCGTCCTGCGGGATAATGCACAGAAAATGTCCAGTATAAGTATCGTATACTCTATAAGTATCGTCTCCTCCTGAGCTTTTTTGTCCGAAATATCTGAATACGTGAGAACTTTTGTTACCTTTTCCTTTTAGCATTACTTTAATATCAAAAATGGTACCTTGCTTTTCCAATAGAATATCGTAATATTTTGAATCTTTAAAATCTACATCAAGCTCGTCTTTGTTGGCGGTATATCGCCCGTTTGTTAAATAATATATTTCTTCGGCTTGTGCGATTGTTCTTATAATGCTGAGTATTTCCATAGCGCGGGATTTTTTAACCGCAAACTGATACTGCGGCAGCGCAATAGCGGCGAGAATGCCTATAATTAAAACTGCTACAAGAAGCTCAATCAAAGTAAACCCGCGGAGGGAAGGTTTAGAAGATTTGTGTGGGCGATTATATATCATAATTTATACTCCTTAGTTGTAGTTAGCTCTTTAGTGAGATGGGGCAATACAAACCATGATATACAATAATTACATTCTTGTCAACACAGAAAAGCAGAGTTGCAATTTCTCCCTTTAGTAAAGGGAGTACCTGCGAAGCAGGGGAGGGATTTAATTAATTTATAGACAGACAGCATCTCTTAATTGCGTTTTTTATTTTGTTTTTTTAAGTATGTTTTGGATAAGTAAGTTTAAATATAAAATATTATATCGTAATATTTTCTCCAAAAGGTATATCTATAGCCCAGGCGAACTCTTCAAGCAGCGGCAAAATAACATTCTGTAAATTAC
>JAIRLH010000018.1 GCA_031259485.1 Elusimicrobiota bacterium | reverse complement strand
ACGCCACCCCTCAGAAGGAGGGGAATATAGACCCCGCAATAAATGCGGGGACGAAAAGAGGAATAATTAAATCCCTCCCCTGCGGAGTTTATCCCCGAATGTTTGTATCGGGGGCAGGTACTCCCTTTACTAAAGGGAGAAATTACGACTCCGCCTTCGCTTTAATTACCAAATTTAATTGTTTTAGTTTAATAAAGTCTTTGCGCGCGCAAAGGCTTATTTTATGTACGGAGGCAGTATTATGAACACTATAAACAAAAAAGCATTTACTTTAATTGAGCTTCTTGTCGTTGTTCTCATTATCGGCATTCTAGCCGCTATTGCTTTGCCGCAATATCAAAAAGCCGTTATTAAAGCCAGAATCGCCGAAATGATTTTAATTACAAAAAAAATAGAACAATCGCAAAGAGAATATTTCTTGATACACAGCCGCTACGCAAAAGAAGTACAAGATTTATCAGGTTTTGAAAATTGGACAAATTGTTCCGGAGGCGGAGGCACCTCTGGAGCAATATGTACTCATGGGAATTTCCGTCTTTTCCTGGTTGATCCCTCCGGAGGAAACTTTACAAGTATTTTTCAGTCTCAACTATCACATATAAACAATACAAAAATTCCTACAATTATGTTCGCCATTAATTTTGCGGGTATACGAAATGCTTTTTTATGTTATGTTCCCTCGCCTAATGTAAATCAAGAAAATGTTTGTAAAATGTACGGGGAAAGAAGAACAGACACTGATCATATTATGTATAAAATGGGTTTATAGTACGAAACCGTCACTTAAAGATATTATACGCTCCAGCCTAAATTTTCCTGCTGAATTTTATATAGTTTTGCAAAAATACCTGCTTTTGCACAGCCTTCTTTAACAAGGCTGCTTTTATCAATAACGACGCAGTTAAAGTATGCGAAAGTATGGGCGGCACAAAAATTAACAGTACAACTTGGCAATTATAATCCGCATTAAAAATATTTTAGATACCGAAAATAATAAAGAAAAAATACCGGCCCTCCGTATCTTTGCGGAGGGCCGGAATATTTTCCGAAATGACAGCGAATAACGACTTCTAATTCCTATTCTAATTCCTGCCGGTTTCTTTAATCAGCTCAGTAAACGCGCGCATTTCATTTAGATATTTAGAATGGAATTCCGCCGTTTCGTAAGGCGCGCGGTATGTCCAGTTTTCGGCGTTGACGGTGCCAGGGGTGTTAATGCGTTCCGCGCCGCCGACGATATCCTGCAAAGGCAGCACCACCATGCAGGAGCCGCTGCCCAGCACGCGTTTTAAAATCGCGCAGCGCGTCTGCGCGTCAAAAGGAATTTTGCCGTCGGTTTTGCGGCCGCTTATCATTTCCCAGGCATTGGCGCGCTGCCAGTCGGGCATAGATTCCCACCACTCTTTGAGCATAGACGTATCGTGCGTTGAAGTCGTCGCCAGCGAAGCGGCCGGATATTTGGAAGGATCGCGGAAGACTTCATTATCCTTCTCCCACCGCAAAACTTTGTAGCCCGGGAGACTTATTTCTTTCATCAGCTCGCGCAGATAGTCCGGGATAACGCCCAAATCTTCCCCTATCGGCAGCTTGCCGCCGGCGGATTCAACCGCGGCTTCAAGAAAACGCTCCCCGCGGACTTTTTGCAAATATTCATCCTGCAAATCGTAACGGCCCTTTTCCGCCCCCTTTTCAAAAATCCAAGTGCGGAAAAAGCCAACCAGATGGTCAAGGCGGAACGCGTCGTAAAGCTCGCAGTAGCGTTTTATCCTGCCCCGCCACAGGTTGAAATTATTGGCCTCAATCTCGGGCCAGTTATACGCCGGCAGGCCCCACTTCTGGCCGCTTTCGGCCATATTGTCGCCCGGGGCGCCGATTTCGGCGTCAAGAATGTATTTGCGCTGGTTGGACCAGACGTCCGCGCTGTCATAGCTCACGCCGAAGGGAATATCGCCCAGAATGATAACGCCCGCTTCAGCGGCGCTTTGGCGCACGCCCTCAAGCTGCTGCTGCAAAACCCATTGCAGATAAGTAAAAAACATCATCTGTTTGCCGTTGTTCATGGCAAAGTTTTTTAGAAAATTTACGTCGGTATCTTTAAAAGACTTTTCCCAATGCTTCCAGCTTGACCAGCCGGTCAAATCCTTAGCCGTGCGGAAGATGGTATAAGGCACAAGCCAGCCGTTATTATTTTGCTGGAATTTCAAAAAGTCATTATAGCGCCGAGTATTTTGAGCCTGCTCGTTCTGAAAAAAATATTCATAAGCGGCCCACATTGTTTTATATTTGGCGGCTTTTATGTATTTGAACTGCGTTGCTTTCTCGCCGCGCCAATAGGCGATTTCATCACGCGCGGCGGCTATCAATTCCCGCGCGGCGGGGGAATTTTTGACTTCCGGCACGTCTTCTATGCTTATGTAAACAGGATCAAGCGCGTAGGCGCTTAAAGTGCTGTAGGGGCAGTTGTCCGCCGGCGCGCTTTCGCTTATGGGTAGGATTTGGATAATCTTTATCCCCTCGCCGCCCAAATAATTTATCCATTCTTTAAAAGAGGCCATATCGCCGCAGCCCCAGTCCGTCGCGCTGCGCATCGCCGAAAGCGGCAGCAAAACGCCGGCGCGGCGGCGTTTTAGAAGTTCGTTGTCCTTTATGTTGATCGTCATAAACACCCCTGTCGTACGCCCTGTTTTTTATTTTCTTGCCACGGCTTCTATCTCTATCAGAGAACCTTTGGGCAGCGCCGCCACCTGAATCGTGCTGCGCGCGGGCGGGTTCTCTTTAAAAAATTCGCCGTAAATTTCGTTCATGTCGGCAAAATCCGCCAGATTGGTTAAAAATACCGTTGTTTTCAGAACATTTTTAAAATCCATTTTGCAGGCTTTGAGGACTTCGCGCATATTCTCAAGCACGCGGCGCGTCTGCGTGCGGATATCGCCGCCCATAAGCGCGCCGGTGACAGGATCAGCAGGCAGGCAGCCGGATATAAAAGCCCAGCTTCCGTTGCGCACCGCCTGCGAATAAGGCCCTATGGCTTTTGGGGCGGCGGCGGTTTCAATAATTTTTTTACCCATAAACGATTCTCCTTGAAACGGCAATATGCATATATGGTATAAAAAAAGTATCATATTTGAAAGGGCTAAGGGGGATTTGTGGACATATTTTTCCTGGGTACAAACGGCTGGTTTGACACGTATACCGGCAATACAACCTGCGTTCTGGCGGAAACAAGAGACGCCTATATCATACTTGACGCCGGCGGCGGCATTTATAAAACTTACGATATAATAAAGGGCAAAAAGCCCGTGTATCTGCTGCTGAGCCACCTGCATATTGACCATATCAGCGGTCTGCAGACTCTGCCGCTTTTCAACTGGGCGGGCGGCTTGCATATAATAACGCCGGACGGCATGAAGAAAGAGCTTGAAAATATCATGCGCGAACCTTTCATGCCGGCGCCGCCGCGACTGAAAACCAAAACGCGCGTGAGCGAGGCGTCGCAGACCAAAAACCTGCCGTTTAAACTTACCGCGCTGCCGATGGCGCATATCGTCCCGACCTGCGGCTACCGCATAGAGGCGGATAAAAAAATTCTTGCATACGCTCTTGACGGCGGCGTGAACGAAAATGCCGTCAAACTCGCCAAAAACGCGGATTTGCTGATTACCGAATGTTCCTATCTGCCCGGACAATCGCCGGATAACAACCACCTTAATCCCGAGCAGGCCGCGCAAACAGCCGCGCGCGCCCAAGCGCGTCTGCTGGCCCTGATACATTTTAAAGCGGATACTTACAACAACCTCCAAAAGCGCGACCGCGCCATGGCCGCCGCCGGCGCGCTGTTTACGCACACTATCGCGCCTTATGACGGCGACCATATACAAATCTGAGGCAAAAATTATGTGTTTAAGCATAATAGGCAAAATTCTGAAAGTAAAAAAAAATATCGCGCTTATTGATTTAAACGGCGCGCGCAAGGATGTTTCCGCCGTATTAAAGCCGCAGGCAAAAAAGGGAGATTATGCTCTTGTGCATGCCGGCTTTATAATAGAAATAATGGATCCCAGGGAAGCTAAAGCGGCCCTTGCGGATATCGCGGCGGTAAGGCGTTAATACAGCACATATCTCTCCATCCTCGCAGACGCGGCGCCGCTGTATTTATCCCTCAATTTTTAGTATTATAATGAAGGCGGCGCAGGCGCGGCGCGATATGTTGCGAAATCGGCAGGATTTTGTTTTATGGATATAATATTTTCCGCAGTAATTACTCTCTTCCTCGTTATGGACCCATTCGGTAATATCCCGCTTTTTATAGCGGCTTTAAAGCGCGTCGCGCCGGAGCGGCGTAACCGAGTCCTGTGCAGGGAGCTGTCAATCGCTTTTGCGATAATGCTTGCCTTTCTGTTCGCGGGCAGGCAGATATTGCACTTTATGAGCATTGAACAGTATTCCATGAATATCGCCGGCGGCATAATACTTTTTATAATATCGGTAAAGCTGGTTTTTAACACGGAGGAAGATGAAGGCGAAAACAAAGCCCCCGCCAGAGCGGAGGAGCCTTTTGTTGTTCCGCTCGCCATTCCGCTTGTCGCCGGCCCGGCCGTGCTGAGCACGCTTTTAATCCTGTGCTCCAAAGCTGACGGCAGCCTGTTTTATACTCTGATTGCAATGCTCGTCGCTTCCGCGCTTAACGCGGCCGTTTTGACGCTTTCTTTCCCCATTTCAAATTTACTCGGCAGGCGCGGACTGGTCGCCATTGAAAGGCTGTCCGGTATGTTATTGGTTCTGATGTCAGTCAACATGGTCATGGGCGGTATTTCCGATTTTATCCGGATTTCCGCAGGCATCATAAAATAATAAAATAAAAGGTAAAAATTAAAATGAAAAAGTTATTATTAGCCTTGTTCTTAATATCCCCGCTGTCTGCAGCGGCCCAGCCGCAAAAACCGGACGTTTATATTTTTACCTCGCCTACCTGCGTGCACTGCATGAAGTTTAAAAGAGAGCATTACCCCGATTTAAAAGAGAAATACGGCGATAAAATAAATTTTGTCGAGCTTGATACTTCCGTCGCGCAAAACAGCCTTAAACTTTCCGATATGGCCCAGAAATACGGCAAAACACCGGCTGTGCCGGCATTTGCGGCGGGCGAATATTTTCTGCTCGGATATCCCAACCAAATCGGCTTTTACGCCGAAGAAGCAATTGACCACATGCTCGCCAATAACAAAGAAACCAAAGGACTCGGCGAAGTGAACCCGGCCGAGGCTTTTAAAACATTTACCCTCGCCGCCATAATAATAAACGGCCTTGTGGACGGCATTAACCCCTGCGCTTTCGCGGTAATAGTGTTTTTTGTGTCGTTCCTTTCCGTTTACGGATATAACAAGAGGGAGGTTATTTACGTCGGCAGCGCATACTGCCTGGCCGTGTTTATAACTTATATCCTTTTGGGACTGGGCCTGTTCAACGTGCTTTACGCGCTGGAGGGCTTCCAGCTTGCGATAAGAATATTTTATATCCTAACCGCGGCGGTTTGCTTTATTTTCTTTTTCCTCAGCGTGTACGATTTTATAATGTACGTAAAGACAAAAGACGGCAAAGCCATGCTGCTTCGCCTGCCGGATAATTTAAAAGTAAGAATTAATAAGATAATAGGCTTCTTTCTGCGCGATAAAGAAAAGAGCGCCCCGCGCCTTATAATAGCCTCTCTCGCGGTTGGTTTTGCGGTTTCGCTGGTGGAGGCCGTGTGCACGGGCCAGGTGTACGTTCCCACTATTGTGCTTATTATGAAAGAACCGGCGTTCCGCATGCGCGCTTTCTTTTATATCGTTATTTATAACCTCCTGTTTATATTTCCTTTATTGGTTACATTTGCGCTTGCGGTCGCGGGCCAGAGATCGGAGACGCTTAATAACTTCTTCCGCAAAAACCTCGGGCTGACGAAAGTGTTGCTTTCTCTTGTATTTTTGGGCCTGGGCATGATGATTCTGCTGAGCTGAGTTCGGCAGTTATACTATGAAAACAGAATTCCGTCTGAAACGCAAAATCGCATTTTTTAATATTTTAAAGTGGTTTTTGGCCTCGGTGTTTATAGGCGCCGTCGTCGGCGTTTGCAACGGGCTGTTTCTGAAGCTGCTTGCGCTTTCGGTAAACTTCACTGCCGGCTTTAAATATTACTATTTCGCGCTGCCGCTGGCTTTATATATTGTAAATATTCTGGCGCGCAAAGTATCGCCCGGGGACGACGGATTTTCCACAAACGAAGCCATCGCCGCAATCAATGAATACAGGCCGATCTCGCCAGTCTCCTCAATTAAAGCCTTTTTCCTGCCGGTGCTGACCATTGCCGCCGGCGGCTCGGCCGGGAAGGAATCTCCCTGCGCGGACGTGGGGGCCGGCGTGGGCAGCTTCTTTGCAAAAATATTTTCCTTCAATAAAACCGAGCGGCGAAAACTCATGATCTGCGGAGTAAGCGCGGGCTTCGCGGGCGTATTCGGCGTGCCGATATCGGGGGCTTTGTTCGGGCTTGAAGTGCTGAGCGTGGGCACCGTATTCTACGAGGTTATGTTCCCCGCGTTCATAGCCGGCATTACTTCATACCAAATAACGCAGATGATGGGCGTGGAATATATTTATCATCCCATGGTTCTCAAAGCGATAAATATTGACAGCTCTTTGCTGTTTGTCGTGGCGGCCGGGATTTTCTTCGGGCTGATGTCGCTTCTGTTCATAGAAATTCTGAAACTCGCGCGCATAATATTCCGTTTTATAGGTTATAAATTTTCTCTGTTCTGGAAGGTCTTTCTCGGCGGCGCGTGCCTGATAGCGATAGGGCTTTTGTTTTCCCCCGCGTATCTGGGCCTTACCATGCAGCGCGTTGACGCGATTTTAGCGGGCGACAGCGCAGCCGCTTTCGGCTTCCTTGCGAAAATGGTGACCACCGGCATAACTTTCGCCGCGGGCGGCGTGGGCGGCGCGATAACGCCGGTAATGTTCATCGGCGCGAACGCGGGGTATTTCTTCGCCGATATGCTTGGGCTTAATACGATAACTTTCGCAGCTTTGGGCATAGTAAGCATTCTGGCCGGCGTATGCAATACGCCGCTGGCCGCCAGCGTAATGGCGATAGAGCTCTTCGGCGCGACAATAGCCCCTTATGCGGCGGTATCGTGCATAGTGAGTTTTTTGGTAACCGGACGGCGCAGCATTTACAGTAAGCAGCAGTTTGCTTTTGACAAGAATCTAAGCGACGATGACTCGCAAAACCCGCATGAGCAGCAGCGCCGCCAATCGGTTAAAGAGCTTAAAAAAGTATTGAACAAAAAAAATTTCCTTCTGACCATGGTGCGGCATCTTATCCCGAACGCAAAGGACGCGCGCGCGCCGCGAAAAATGCCCGATACGCCGCTTGAAGACGGCTTAAAAAAGAAACCGTCGCTTTTCAGCCATCTGCTGCCGGAAATACCGCAGGACGATAATGACAACACCGAACAATAAGCCATGAAATATATAACGATGCGGATGACACCATGGAGCAATCAAAAAATGAAAATAAATAATATCAGCAAAACTGCCTGGGCATGGGGCGCGGTATTTGCACTATACGGCGCTTTCATAATTTTCTTCAGCATAGTTTATCCCTTTGGACTAGATGAATTCACCTACTATCCCCATACGCTGCGCCACGCCGTTGATATATATTTTTACGAACATGTCGCCCAAAACCCGCGTGCCGGCCATATATTTACCGTATTATTCCTTTGGGCCGGCAAATGGCTGTTTGTAATAGCCAACGCCGCGGTGCAGAC
>JAIRLH010000004.1 GCA_031259485.1 Elusimicrobiota bacterium | reverse complement strand
TTTACTTCTTTAATTTCCTGCGAACCGGAAATAGTAATCTCAAAAAACTTCGCGGGGCTTTCAACTTTTATCACCATATTATCAAGCCGGTTTTTAATCTCCGCCATTTTGTTTTTTAGCTGCATTAATTCTTTTATTTTCCCGAACATTTTTTAAATCTCCTTATAAATTGCGCGACGCAGGAAGATTACCGCCGCCTTTATCTCCCTGCGAGGGCACATTTGCGAGAGCGCTTCTTTATACAAATCCAACTGCGGTTTGTAAAAATCCGCGCGTCGCTCAAGCTGCGTTAAATTAATATTATCAGATTTATAGTCGGCTATAAAGAGGGCGCCATCCTCTTCCTCAAACACGGCGTCCATAACGCCGCTAATTATTGCGCCGTCTTTATTCTGCGCGGTAAAAGGCATTTCAGCGGCGAGCAGGCGCATATTTTTGAGCCGCGCGAAAATCGGGCTTGCCGTGAAATTATCCATTATTTCCCGCGCTTCTGCGATTTGCGCCGCGTAAAACTGCGGGTCAATATTTCCCGCGATCGCGGCCTGCTCCGCTCCGCGCGGCGCGCCCGTGAAAATATCAAGCAGCATTCTGTGGCACAACACGCCGGTTACGGCCGCGTTTTGCATTGTCCCGCCGTCAGCAGCGCCCTCCTGCGTGTCGTGGACGCTGGGTTTTATAACGCCGCCGCTGCTGGCTGCCGCCTCAAAAGCGGCTTCCCTTTTTCGCCAGCTCTCAAGCCATGCCGCCGCGTCAAAAGGCGCGGCGCGCGCCGTTGGCGCGTTCAAAAATTTATCGGTAAAAATTTCAGGCGGCTGCAACTGATGATAAAAAATATCAGCCCGCGCGTCGCCGCTCAGTAAACACCGCGGCCGCAGCTCTGCCGAGGGCCAGCAGCCGGCCGCGCGCAGCGCGGAGCTTATGGTGTTTTTATCGTCCTTGAGGTCTCCGGCGAGGATAAGTTTTTCCTTGGCTCTCGTCAGCGCGACGTATAAAATACGCAGCTCCTCCGCCGCGGCGTGTTTTTTGGCGTTCTCTTCAAGTATGGCAAAAGCGCCGTCGGCCAGCGGGCCCATACGCGCGGCAATAGTATTGCCCGTCCAGTCGTAAATATACTGCGGGCGTTTGTCTTTACGGGCGGTTTCTTTTTTGGAAATATCGGCCAGGAAAACGACGGGGAACTCCAGCCCCTTGGCCTTGTGCATGGTCATTATGCTCACGGTATCTAAACTTTCCTCGGCGAGCGGGGATTCCCCTTCCTTATTCTGGCGTTTTGAATAATTTTCGGCGTAATATAAAAATTGGCCAAGGCTCAGCGCGCCGCCGCCCTGCGCAGCGCGCGCCACAGCCGCGAATTTGAAAATGTTCGCCACGACCTGCTCCCGCCGCGCGGCAAGGGCCTGCGCGGCGCAGAAATCGGTATTATAAATAATCTCGCCGATTAAATTCTGCAGCGGCATGCGGCCGGATTTGTTATATAAATCTTTTAATTTTTCATAAGCGCGCCGCGCTGAGGGGCAAGAGCTGACGTCGGCAAAAATATTAAGCGCGCCAGCCTGTGATAAGGCCAGAATATCCGCGTCGCTCACCATTGCAAAAGGGCTGCGCAGCGCGCCCAGCAGCGCGGTTTTATCGTACGGGTCGCAGAGAACTTTCAGGATATTTATTATATCGTTGACTTCCTGCGCGGTATAAAAATTTTTGGTTTCCTCAACGGTGTATTTGACGTCAAAGCGTTTGAGCGCGTCGGTATAAATATCCAGCGCGGCCGTCGTGCGCAGCAGTATGGCGATATCTTTATAAGCCATAATTTTGCCGCTTGCCAGCCGCGTTTGGCCCGCGTTATCGCGTATCCACGCGGCGATAAACTGCGCTTGGTTGTGGCGGAAAGCCGCGATATTATTTTTGGCCTGCGGTTTATCTTCCACTGCCGCAAGCAACACGGGCGCGGCCGGAAAATCGCGGCCGTTTTGTATCGGCACGTACGCAGGCTGCACGCCGCGCTTTTCTTTTATCACCGCGCCGCCGTATTGATTTGCAAAAGCTATTATATTTTTTGAGCTGCGGAAATTTGTTTGCAAAAAACATTTCAGCGCGTTTTGGCGCGCCATTAGATCGGTAAATTTCTGATATGCGGAGATGTCCGCGCCTCGGAAGCGGTAGATGGATTGCTTAGGATCGCCGACAGTAAAAAGTTTGCCCTGCTCTAAAATAATATCCTGCCAGCTGTCGGCCGAGCTGTCCTGCGCCTCGGCCAGAAAAAGCAGAATTTCGCCCTGCGCCGGGTCGGTATCCTGAAATTCGTCTATAAGTATGCTGCGGTATTCTTTTTTGAGCTCGCCGCGAGCTGTTTTATTTGTTTTCAGCAGGCGGCGCGCCGCTTCAATAATATCGTCGTAAGATAAAATGTTTTCTTTGCGGATTTCCTCTAGCGCCGCATTTACAAAAGGCGCGAGCAGCTTAAACGCTTTGAGGATAAGCAGCTGGTTATCCGTCCTTACCGCCCGCGCAAAATCTATGACGGCGAGGGCTTGGTTAAAATCGTCCTCGTCCCAGTTTTTAGGGCGGGTTGGCGCATTGTCCGCAAGAGAATATTTGCTTTTGAACGGTTTTAAACTGCCGTAAAAAAGCGCGCTTTCTTCAAGCATTAAGGCGGCGGTTTCAAGCGCGGTTTCAACAGAGCGTTTTTTTGGAGCGGCGTATTTTTGCGCAAGCTCCGCCGCAACGCGCGACTGTTTCAGGCAGTGCTCCCGCACCGCCGCGGCCGCGGCGAGCGGGTGATAATTTTCAAGCCCGGGCGTAAGCAAAGTCTGCGCATAATCTTTAATATCACGCAGTTCCGCGCCGGCGAGCAGAGCGCGCCAGTCGTCCGCTGACGGGGAATCAAAAGTAAGCTCATCTTCCAGAAACGCGGCCCAGTTTTTGTCAAAAATATTTTGCAGCAGCGCGCCGCCGTCCACTTGCGCGCCCGGGGCAAGGCCGGCTTCAAGCGGGTAGCGGCGCAGCAATTGCAGGCAAAAACTGTGTATGGTGCTGATCTGCGCGCGCTCGGCAAGTTCAAAAGCCTCGCCCGCGGCTTTTTGCAGCAGCTGAGGCGTTCTTTTGAAGTGATTGACGAGCGTAAGCGCGGTTTCGTCCGTCATAACGGGCTTTTGTATTTCAGACAGAATTTGCTGGATTTTTGAAAGCAGCCTTATTTTGATTTCGGAGGCCGCCTTCTCCGTAAAAGTAAGCGCGATTATTTTGTCTATCGGTATATCTTCGCCCAAAATGAGATAGCACAGCCGCTCAATAAGTATGGTGGTTTTACCCGTTCCCGCGCCGGCCTCGACTATGATATTCCGGCCGCAGGGCACCGAGCACGCGGCGCGCGCTTTAAAGTCGGCCGGCTTGGCGGGCGGTTCAGCGGTATTCATGCATTTCCCCCAGTTTTTTTGCGGCGGCGGACGCTCGGGCGCGGCGCAGACTGCCATGGTGGTTTTTGCGGCACAGAGTTTCGTAGCGGCAATTTTTGCAGGCGGTTTCGCTCGGCGTGATTATAAACATACCGTCATTTATAAGCTCCGTCAGATATTCCAGCATTGCAATGAAATGCGGACGCATTGAGAGATAATCGTCATAAGACAAATCTTTATTTACAGTACCGCTAGTCTCTATTGCCAGCAGCGCGGCGCAGCGCGGCGTTTTATCTTTAAGCGCGGGGTGACGCGCGGCCATCTCAAAATAAAGCGGCGGTTGCAGCACCGCGCGCTCAAAGATTGCTTTTTTGATTTCCGCGCTTTCGCGTTTGGTTTTATAATCAACTATGCGGTAAGTTTTGACGCCGTCGCACACGTCGACCCTGTCCAGCTTGCCGCGCAGCTTCAGCATGACCTTATCCAGCTTAATTTCCGTTTCAATTTTTTCTTCAAACAGATACGGCTCAAAACCGCCTGCGCGCAGCAGGTTGAAATCCTCTTGCACAAAATGCTCAAGCGCGTCGGCCATTTGCGCGCGCTGCGCGTCCCACGCGAGCGGATACACGCCGTATTTTTTGTAATTATCTTTGTGCAGCCAGTCGCGCAAAAAATCTTTAAGCATGTTGCGCGCTGCGGCGGGCGATGCTTTGTCAAAAAGATTATTTTGCTTAATATATTTATAAAAATTTTCCAAAATCTCGTGGTAAAGCGTGCCTTTGGCAAGCGGCGCCAGTCCCTCGCGAATAAGAGGGCGGTCTTCATCCTTAAACGTTATTTTGTCAAACAGCGCGCGCGCTGGGCATTTGAAAAGTATCTGTAAATCGCTGGGCGATATACCGCGCGTTTTCAGCGCCTGCGCGGCGGCATTGCCCGCGTTTACTACGCCGTCATACCGCGTAAGCGCGCGCGCTGAGTTAAGCGTATCAGCCGCCTCAAGCAGCGCGGTTTGCCTTTCGTTTGCCCGCAATACAGCGGCAACCGCGCTCGGGCCCGCGCCGGAACCCAGCGCGCTTAGCAAAGCGGCTTCGCGCCGGTTGAGCAGCGCGGCGGGCCATTGTCCGTATCTTTCCTGCGGGCGACGGCTGAGGACAAAGATTTGATTATTGCTCAAATCCTGGCCGAGCAGTGTTAAAACGCGCAGCAGGTAAAGCGAGGGTATTTTTGGTTTGCCGTCCTCATCAGAGCGTTGGTAAATAAGCGATACGCTCCGCTCCGCGCCAGAAAACGCGAAATAAAAAAGCAGCTTTTCTTCATCGTATCTGTCGGCGCGCGTACGGATTAAGAAACCGATGTCGCGCAGAGCTTTGCGGTAAACGTCTTTGAGGACAGGGTCTTCGCGCGCGGGCGCCGGCAGCATGCCCTCGTTGAGCCCCATGATTACGACAGCCTTAAAATCCCTGCCGCGTAATGCCATGATGTCAGCCACTTCAACGCCCTCCTGCGCGCTGCCGGCCGAGTTGAGCATATACCCGCGCAACAGCGCGGCAAACTCTTCCAGAAACTCGCCCGCGGCGGCTTGCGCGCGGATTTCCTCAAAACTTTCTATCTGCGCGAGCAGATTTTTCACGGCGGTCAAAGACGCGTTTTCTGCCGGCGCGAGGCCGTCGGATATTGTATATTTTTCTATAATCTCCGCCGCAAGCGCGCTCAGCTGCCCGAAAGGCGCGGCCGCGCCCAGTCTGGACAGCAGACTTTTTATCTCCGCAAGGAAAACAGCTATTTCCCGCGCGTCTTCGCGCGCGGCGGAAAGCGGCAGCAAATCCGCCCACTGCGCGTATCCGCAAGTGATGCCCGTGTTTTTTATGACTGCGGGCCAATGCGCGTTCCTGTTTTTGAAATACGGGGAAGTGATGACGGCCAGCACGTCGTCCCTGTAGAAATTATTCTTTTCCATATGCAACAGGTTGAAAATAAAAGCGCCCAAAGGGTGTTGCGCCAGCGGCGTTTCAAAAGACGCATTACACGGGATCTTGTTCTGCGCCAGCACGGGCAGAATATCATTTTTATAAGGCTCCATGCCGCGCGCGGCCAGGGCGATGTCTTTGAAATTCACGCCCTCAGTTTCCTTAAGGCGCAGGATTTCTTTGGCGGCGGCCTCAACCTCCGCCGCCGCGCCGGAGACGCTGATTATGCGCGCGCAGCCCGCCTTTTCCTCCGCCGTCGCGCCGTCGGCAAATAATTTATCCGCAAGATTTTTGGGCGCGGTTTTCGGCGCGGCTAACGCGGTAATATTTTTTGCCATGGGAAGCATATTGCTTTCATAAAAACCGCGCGCGAATTTGTAGGCCGCGTTATCCTCATAAGGGAAGAAAACGTTTATACTATAATTTTCGCTTATCGTCTTAAAAAGCTCAAACTGCAAAGCGGTAAAATCGTAAAACCCGTAAAAAATTATGTGCCTGAACCGCGCCAGATAAGCGTTTTGCGCCGCCGCGGCGCACGCGGATCGGAAGACTTCGTAATAATTATCATAACGCTCCGTCTTAAGCGCGGCCGAATAATCATTATAAAGCACGGCGGCGCGGGCCATATATTCTTTCTGTACGGATGAGAGCGGTGAATTTTCGTCCTGATTCAAGGCCATCAAATCCCGTACGGATACCTGCGCCGAGGCCAAATCGCGCAGCGAATTTTTTAACGCGGACACATGCCCGCGTCCGTGCGCCATGCCGTATTTCTGCAGAATATTTTTGAGCGCGAAGTCCTGCCTTGCGGTATCCGGCAACAATGGTTTGAAGGCAGCTGCGCCGGCCTGCCTTATATCCAGCGCAAGACGCAGAAAATCGGAAAAATAAACCGCGCTTATGCAGCCCGCGCGCCGCGCCGCGCCGCGCTTAAGCGCGGACTCCAGCCGGCGCGACGGCAGGATGACAAGAACTCTCTCAAAAGGGCTCTGTTTATTTTCGCCGAGAAAGTCAAAAAACGCTTCCTTAAGCGCGCGCGGATGGCCGGTATAAAGTTTCATCTTAAATAAATTATATAATTTATATCGGGTTTATCCCTTTTCGCGCGGCGGAGCATGACGAGGCATTTGTCTTTGTTAAACGAAACCGCGGGAACGACGGCGAAGGCACGGAGATTCAATGAGCATTTTAAACGCAATTTTGCTGGGCGTTATACAGGCCGCGGGTGAGTTTTTGCCTGTTTCCAGCTCGGCCCATTTGGTTTTGTTTTCGTTTTTTTTCGGCGGAGAATATCAGGGCCTTGCTTTTGACGTCGCGCTGCACCTTGCCACGCTGGCCGCCGTCTTGGGATACTTTCGGCGCGATGTATTTGCTTTGGCCAAAGCCGGCTTTTACGCGCCAAAAAGCGCGGCCGGCCGGCTGTTTTGGTATATAGGTATTGCAAGCATACCCGCGGCCGTCTGCGGCTATTTTATGGGCGACATTGCGGAGCATACCCTCCGCAGCCCAATGCTGATAGCCGCGTTGCTCATTATTTTCGGCGCACTGCTCATGTTTGCCGACAGGCGCGGCGGTACAACCGGCAATAAACGCGAAGTTTTCACGCTCGGCGCCATGCTGCTTATCGGCTGCGCGCAGGCGCTGGCTTTGGCGCCCGGGGT
>JAIRLH010000151.1 GCA_031259485.1 Elusimicrobiota bacterium | reverse complement strand
CGAAAGGTGGTTTACCGTTATTACGTGCGGTGCTGGCAGCGGCGGCGCGTCGGACGGCAGCGCGGAACGTTATCAAAAACGCACCGTGCGGTGCGCAGTTGCGGAAAACACTCTTATTAATGCAGGCACATTCCTTATACTTGATAAATAATAGTTTGAGCGGAGTATGCGTTTATGATAAAAGACGGTTCAAAAGTGGCGATGGATTATACCCTGCTTGTTGACGGCGCCGTGGCGGACAGTTCCAAAGGCCGCGTCCCGCTGGAATATACTCACGGCGCGGGGCAGATTATAGCTGGGCTGGAGAAAGCCTTGTCCGGCCTCAAAGCCGGCGACAAAAAATCCGTTGACGTTACCGCGCGGGAGGCTTACGGCGAAATCAATCCTTCCGCGCGCCGCGTGGTGCCGCGCATGCAGATACAAAACGCGGACAAACTGCGCGTGGGCGACGTCGTGGGCGCAAGTTCCGAAGGGCATCACTTCCGCGCGGTTATAATCCGCATTGACGATAAAGAGGTTGAGCTTGATTTCAACCACCCCCTGGCCGGCAAAAACCTGCACTTTGACGTGGAAATAATTTCGGTAAAGTAGGCCGGCGTCGTTTGCCGCAAAAAACTTCTGTTGCCGCCGGCAATGAAAAATAGATTCTAAGACTTCGCGCGGAATGACGGCAAAAATGCTTTTATCTATGCTATTTTTGCCTTGCCCTGCCGCCTCCAGTATGGCAATAGTTTCTCAAAATTTGTAAAATATAAAACACAATGCCGAGATAGCTCAGCTGGTAGAGCAGCCGCTTCGTAAGCGGCAGGTCGTGGGTTCGAATCCCATTCTCGGCTTTTTTCATTGCCGTATTTTAGCCGGCTATTGCGCTTATGGCAAAAAAAATTAAACCTGTTATCGCGACGGACGCAGACGCGCCCGAGAACTTGTGGGGTAAACTTCTCTCCTACTGGCTCGGCGCGGCGGGCCTGCTGATAACTTTGGCGTTCTTTGTGCATACGCGGGACAGCGCGCAAATCAAAATCTTCCTGATGCGCGCGGCAGCGGCGGGCGCGGCGGGCCTGCTGCTCTGCGGGCTTTACTGCCGCGCCGCAAAAATTTTTACCTTGGATAACTTCAGAAAATTACTGCCCTTTGCCGCTTTATTTATATATGTTCTGCTGTCGTATTTCTGCCTGCCGCATTTTCTGGGGCGGTGGAATAATTTCATTTATTTCTTGTGTTGCGCGGCGGTTTTTGCGGCGGCGGCTTTCGGCTGCGGGCCGCGCGGATTGCAATGCATAATTTCCTTCGTAATCGCGGCGGCCGGGGCGGCCTTCGGGTACGGGCTTTTGCAGATTATAAACAATTATCTTATTGCCGGCGCGGACCCGCTTTTTTGGACGGATTTCTTCGGTAAACGCATATTTTCCACTTCGTCAAACCCTAATTTTTTTGCGGACTTCTGTCTGTTTGCGCTCGTCATGATAACCGCGCGCTTTTTGCAGACGCGCGACAAAAAACTGCTTATACTTCTGGCGCTGGGCCTGATAAATATTTTTTTCACGGAGAGCAAAGGGGCGTGGCTTGCTTTGGGCGCGTGCGCGGCGGTTTTTGCTCCGCTTTATCTCGGCCGCTTCGGGGATTTTTACGCGCGCCATAAAACGCGCGCCGCCGCGCTGGCGCTGGCCGCGCTGCTTGCGGTGGGCGGGCTTAGTTTGTATTACGGCCTCAAGCGCGCGCGGTCTTTTGACTTTCGCGTTTACACATGGCGGGCCGCGCTGGAAATGTTCGCGGAAAAACCCGCGTTCGGCCGGGGCGCGGGCTCGTTTTTTATAGAATACGCGCGCTTCAAGAAACCGCAGATTTTTTACATAGAAAACCGGCACGATATGCAGACCGCGCACGCGGAAAATTATTACCTTGAGACTTTATGCACCCTCGGCGCGGCGGGTTTCGCGCTTTTCGCGTGGGCGGCGTTTGCGCTGGCGCGCGGCGTTTACAAAAAGCTCAGGAAATACGATTTCCGCGCGGCGGACGCGCGCCAAAAGCGGCGTGCTTTTTTGCTGCTGGCTTATACGATGGCCCTGTCCTCAATTTATATACATAATTTCGTTGACATAAGTTTGTATCTGCCTTCCACGGGATATTTCGCGGCCCTTTTTGCGGGCGCGGTTTTCAATTTAACCTGCGGGCCGAGCGCGAATGACGCGGAGGACTCCGCCCTGCCGCCGCGCGCGCCGCGTCGCGTGAGCTTATTATTTCGCGTCTGCGCATTTGCGGCTTGCGCCGGTTTCGCGGTTTCCGCCGCGCTAATCTTAAAAAGTTTCGCGGGGATGACCGACGGCCTCGGCGCCGCGCGGCCCCTGATGTTCTTTCTGTGCTGGCTGTTTGCGTTGGCAACTGCCGCCGGCGGAATTTTTATTTTTGCCGCGGCGGTTTTAAAAAGCGGCAGAGTAATCCCGTGCATAATTTTATGCGCCGCGTGCGCGCTGGTATATTTTGCGTGGGGCTGCATGAAGGCCGGCCATTACGCGGCGGTCGCGGGCACGCTGGCCGCATCGGGCGATTTCGGCGGCGCGGCAATTTACTATGGCCGCGCGATAAAAGAGGACAGGTTCAACAACAGTCTTTACCAGTCGCGCGCGCTTATGTTCGCGCGGCGGCTGGACATGACGCGCGCCAACAAACCTTCCGACGGCGACGGGCCTGAGCAAATCTTGAATGACTATGAACGCGCGGAGCGCGATTTCGCGGCCGCGCGAAAATTAAACCCGCAGGAGCCGCTGCTTTATTATAATCTGGGCACGCTGGAACTTGAGACGGCCCAAAAAAACGGGCGGCAGGAGCTGCTGACGGCCGCGAGGGAGAATTTTTTGGCCGCGCTCGCGCTTGACCCCGTGTTTGAAAATATTTATTTTCAACTGGCGAACGTTGAGCTTGCGCGCGATAACCCGCGCGCCGCGCGTGCCTGGCTGCAAAAATACATTGACGGACCCGCCGGCGTGCAGGAAGAGTATTTACAACGCCACCGCGCGAACGCCGAGGCGGCGCAACATCTGAAAAGGATTGCGGCTATATCAGGGCCCTTGCACGGGCCCTCGTAATGACGGATAGCCGCTTTAAACCAGGACATTGCGTAACAATTTGATTATTATGAACGATAAGATTACAAATCTCCTCACGCTCCTTTACAAAACGTTTTTTGCGCTTTGCGCTTTTGTCGCGCCTTTGGTTTTTTTGACGGATTTTACGCGCAATCCTTTTAACGTACAAACTTTTGTTTTGATATGTTCCGTTGCGGCGCTGCTTGCCTTATGGGCGGCGCGCGTATGTAATGAGGGTCGCCTCGGTCTAGTCTATACCAAAGCCGATTTCTGGCTGCTGGCCTTTATTTGCGCCGCACTGCTTTCAACGCTGATAAATATTTCAACTTCTCCGTACGCGCCCGCGCTGCAATCGGAGTTTTTGCGCCGCGGCCATATATTATTTACGAACGCGCTGGCCGGCTGGCTGGCCGCAAAATTTTTTGCGCCGTATTGCGGCGGGAATAAACAAGCTTTGCAAGCCGCGCCCGCGCTTGCGTTTTGGGCTTTGGCATGGCTGCTTTTCCCCGCGCTCAAAATGGAAGGCCTGTTTGATTTTTACGCTTTTGCCGTCTGGTGCGCGGGTTTGTGGCTGTGCGTAAGGGCCCTCAAAAACGCAGGCGCCGCGTGCGATATCATGCTTGCCGCCGCTTTTCTGGCTGCCGTTTACGGCGTCATGCAGAAC
>JAIRLH010000106.1 GCA_031259485.1 Elusimicrobiota bacterium | reverse complement strand
AATATTGCGGATTTTGGGTATGCTCTCAAAAAACAGCACGGCTTCGTCAACGCTCATGGCCAGCACGTCGGCGATGTTTTTATTTTTGAAGTAAACCTGCAAGGTGTCATCATTAAAGCGTTTGCCGCCGCATTCCTCGCAACGCACGTAAATATCGGGCAAAAATTGCATTTGTATTTTAATAATGCCGTCGCCTTCGCATTTCTCGCAGCGGCCGCCTTTAACGTTGAAGCTGAAGCGCCCCGCTTTATAGCCGCGGCGTTTAGCCTCGGGCATTTGCGCGAAAAGCTCCCGTATATGCGTCCATGCGCCGGTGTATGTGACGGGGTTGCTGCGCGGCGTTTTGCCGATGGGGTCCTGGTCAACGATAATGACTTTATTTATATGCTCCAGTCCTTTGACGCTCTTGTGCGCGCCCGGCTGCGTTTTGCTGCCCGTGAATTTTTTTGAAATCGCGTTAAACAGAATATTATGTATCAGCGTGCTTTTGCCCGAGCCGGAAACGCCCGTAACGCACACAAACAGCCCCAACGGAATTTTTACATTGATGTTTTTGAGGTTGAACTGTCTCGCGCCCACAATCTCTATCCACTTTTTGCCTGGCTTCTGCGGGTTTAAATTGGGCTCAATTTTACGCGCGCCGCCGAGGTAAGCCGCCGTTATGGAATTTTTATCTTTAACAAAATCCGCGCGCGCGCCCTGCGCCGTTATCTTGCCGCCGCCTTCGCCCGCGCCCGGGCCGAGTTCTATCAAATGGTCGGCCGCTAAAATAGTGTCCTTATCATGTTCAACTATAATCAGAGTATTATCAAGATCGCGCAGGTTTTTGAGGGTTTGGATAAGCCTGTCATTGTCGCGCGGGTGCAGGCCTATGGTCGGCTCGTCCAGCACGTAAAGCACGCCGGTCAGGCCGCTGCCGATCTGCGTGGCGAGATGTATGCGCTGCGCTTCGCCGCCCGAGAGCGTCTGGCTCTTTCGCTCAAGCGTCAGATATGCGAGCCCGACGCTGTTGAGGAAGCCCAGCCGCGCGCGGATTTCTTTTAAAATCTGCCTGGCGATAAACTGCTCGCGCTCCGTCAGCGCGAGATTATTGATAAAGTCCAACGCCGCGCCGACTTGCAAAGCCGTAATCTGCGCGATATTTTGGCCGGCCACGCGCACGGCCAAGGCTTCGGGCTTAAGCCTTGCGCCGCGGCAGACGGGGCACGTGATTTCGCGCATGAATTTATTGTAAATTTCCTCGCGCACGAATTCGCTTTCGCTTTCCTCGTGCCGGCGTTTGAGATTGCCGATAACGCCCTCAAAAGCCTGGTAGTTGCGCGCCCAGTGCACTTTGTATTCCACGTCCGTACCGCCGCGCAGCAGTATGTCCTGCTGCTTTTTGGCAAGCTCCTTCCACGGCTTGTTCATGGGGATTTTCTGCGCTTTGCAGACGGAGTTTAAAATTTCGTAATAATAACCCGCCCAGGAATTCTTCCACCGGCCGGTGCGGTTGGTAACGGGGCTTTCCCACGCGGCGACCGCGCCTTGGTTTATGCTGAGGGTTTTATCGGGCACAACCAAATCTTCGTCAATCTCTATTATGATGCCCAGGCCGTTGCAGTGCGGGCACGCGCCCTGAGGCGCGTTGAAGGAAAACAGCCGCGGTTCCAGCTCGCCGAAGCCTATGCCGCACGCGGTGCAGGCATTATTTTCGCTGTAGGTAAAAGTATCTTTGCCGTCTTTTATTTTGACGAGACCTTTGGAATATTTCACGGCCAGCTCCAGCGCGTCGGTCAGGCGTTCTTTGTCTGCCGCGTCTATAAAAATTTCGTCAACAACCAAATCAAGCTCGTGCTTTTTATAACGCTCCAGCACGGGCGGGGAGGATAAGTCGCAAGCCTCGCCGTTGGCAAGGATTTTGACAAAACCCTCTTTTTTAAGTTTGGCGAAAAGCTCGTCGTAAGTGCCTTTTTTGCCCTGCACCACGGGCGCGAGTATCAAAACGTTTTTCCGCGCGAATTTTTTTAAAATATCGGCGTTGATTGCCTGTATTGACCATTGCTCCACCGCGCGGCCGCACTGCGGGCAAAATCTTTGTCCTATGCGCGCGTAAAGCAGGCGGAAGTAATCGTAAATCTCCGTGACAGTGGCGACGGTGGAGCGCGGGTTGCGGCTGGGATTCTTTTGCTCTATTGAGATGGCGGGGGAGAGGCCGTCAATCATCTCCACGTCGGGCTTTTCCATAAGCTCCAAAAACTGGCGCGCGTACGCGGACATGCTTTCCACATACCTGCGCTGGCCCTCGGCGTAAATTGTGTCAAAAGCGAGCGAGCTTTTGCCCGAGCCAGAAAGCCCCGTTATAACCACCATCTTGCCGCGCGGTATTTTGAGGCTGATATTTTTGAGATTATGGGTTTTCGCGCCCGTGATGGAGATATATTTCATAATAAAATTATATAATTTATGAGGAAATGTTGCTGTTTCTCCCGAGTTGCTTTCTGCCCCCTTTGGGGAAGCGGCCCGCGGGGCCGTAGGGGGTAACGGCAGTTGTAAATAAAGGGATAACGATCTAGTTTAATAACGACAACACCCCCTGCGCCGCCGCCGCTTCGCGGCACTTCCCCCGAAGGGGGCGGAAATAAAAAAGGCGGCGCCATAAGAAAAGGAAAAATACAAAGTGTTCAGCAAAAAAACGTGGGTTTTAATTATAAGCTGCATAATTTCCGTCTCAGTCGTGGGGTGGGTGGTTTGGCATTCCAGGGGGGATTTTCTTAAAATCTGGAACGAAGTCAACATCTGGTACCTCGTGCTTGCGTGCATGAGCTCCGCCGCGATATACGCGTGCATGGGGCTTTCTCTGTGGGAGACTTTAAAACTGCTCGGCACGCGCATAAATATCGGCGCGGCGGTAAGCATTGCCTTCGTGTCAACCACCGTAAATTACCTGGTCTCCTCTCTGGGCGTAAGCGGGTTTGCGCTGCGCGCGCATCTGCTCGGCAAACGCAAGGTGCCGCTGGGCGTAAGCGTTATGGCAAGCATAGTCATTACCGTGCTGCTTTATATGGTGCTGATCATTATCATACTGCTGGGCACGCTGCTGCTGCTGTTTACGAAAGGCGCAAGCCCGGCGCAGATGGTCAAAAACTTTGCCGTCGTCGTGGGCATTGCGGCGGCGGGCGCGGTGATAACGGCGTTTTTCGTCAACAATGAATTCCGCTACAAGGCGGTACGCAAAGGGTTTCTGCTGGTCAATAAAATTATTTACAAACTTTTCGGACGGCTGATACCCAAGAATAATTATTCCGCCTTTGAAAAGCAGTTTGACAACGGCATAAAAACCATACACCGCAACAGGCGCCGCCTGACGCTTGCCATAGTTTATATCTGCTGCGACTGGATTTTTACGATACTTATTTTATATCTGGCTTTTTTGTCAGTCGGCGTGAATATACCCATAGGCGTGCTGATAGCCGGCTTTGCGCTTGGTATGGTGACGACGCTTATCCCGATTCTCCCAGGCGGTCTTGGCGCGATGGAACTTGCTATGGCTTCGGTTTTTTCCCAGATGGGCGATATCCCGTGGGAAGCCGCTCTTATGGCCGCG
>JAIRLH010000099.1 GCA_031259485.1 Elusimicrobiota bacterium | reverse complement strand
AAATAGAGCCCGCTATAAGCGGCAGTATGCCGAACTCGGGCGGGTCATCTGTCGGGAACCATTCTTTGCCGAAGATGAAATCAAAAATATGGATTTCACCTATCGCGGTAAAACTTTCTCTGAACAAAACAAATATTATCCCCGCCAGGAAAAAAAGCGAGGCATAGCCCGTGATGCTGAATATCCATCTGATAAATCTTTCTTTAAAACTATTCATGTAAATATATTAAAAAAACGGGATTAAGAATACGTTAAGGTCGTGTTAAGATTATGTTAAGAAGTTTTATGGCGGGTATATTAAGCCGTGGGCCGACTGCTTCGCGGCCCGCGGCGGATATAGGGCGTTTATAATTTTACTTATTTGCCGGCTAAAACTTTGTCTTGCGGCGGCTCTGATACCGGCGTCTGGTATTGTGGGACTAAATCCACGCTTTCCGCAATTTTCTGCCCCGCGTTGCCGCGGACAAAGTTGATAAAGTCCACAACCTGCGCTCTGGCATTGGCTCTGGTGGCCATATACAGATAGCGGCTGTAGGGATACTTTCTGCCGAGCACAGTAATTACGGAAGGCTTCACCCCGTCAAGAGTTAGCGCTTTGATGCCCTTCTGGTCAATATAACCTAAGCCCACATAGCCTATGCCGCCTTTAGCCTGGGCAACGGCGGTAACAACCGCCTGATTGGAGGCCTGCGCGCTGCCTTTCAGTTTGCTGAGCAAGGTAAAAGTTTTAAAGGCTTCAAAGGTGCCGCTGGAACTTTCGCGGTTTACCAAATGTATTTTAACATCCCCTCCGCCCAATTCTTTCCAGTTTTTTATTGTGCCGCTGTAGATGCCTTTCACCTGCTCCTGCGTCAGATTTTCAACTGGGTTTGAAACGTTTACTATCATTGCCACCGCGTCCTGCGCGATATTGTAAATAGTGATATTACCCTCAAGCGCGGCCCTTTCGGAATCCTTGATGATACGCGACGACATCGCCACTTCCGTTGTGCCGTCTACCAACGCAGCTATACCCACGCCGGAACCTCCGCCGGAAATGCTGACCGCTTTCCCGGGATTATTATTCATATAGGCTTCCGCCGCTTTTTGGGCGAAAGGCAGAACCGTGGTTGAACCTTTTACGGTAACGGCTTTCTGCGCGTAAACCGTCAGGCCTGCCGCTAAAAGCGCAATTATCATTATGTATTTTCTCATTTTCATACTCCTTTTTGTGCCCTTTAATTAAAATCTGTACAGCATATCAAGCTGCCAGACGGTTGTCTTCTTCTCTCCGTCCAAATTATTCATATTGAGATAATTCGTATTGAACTGGAGATTTCCGGTAGGCCCCGGCGCGAGTGCTGTCGGACGTAACTTCGGCATATATATTTTTCGCATAATCGGCAAAGGCGGTAACGGCATACGGCGAGGCGGCTTCTCTAAACCGCTTTTACCTTTTCTATCTGAATCGTTTCAAGACCTAAGCGCACTCTGGTTCTGAAGCGGTCCCTTCCACCGCCGGTAGCGCATTAAGTGTGCGGGTCTTCTCATCGCTTTCGGATATTATCCTTGCGGCCTCGCCGTAGGCAATAACCCTTTTTTCCGCCAGCTTGTTGGCCAGGGCGTCAACTTCGCCAGCTTTTGCGGGAACTGCAAATAATACCGCAGCGGTTAACAATATCAGTATTTTTTGTCTAATCATTTTTCTCCTTTTAGATTGCTGCATTTAAAGGATAGAAAAATGAGATTAAGAACTTATGAAGCAATTGTTAAGGATTTGTTAGGGCAGCCTTATCGTGAAGGTAGTGCCTTTGCCTGGCTCGCTTGAAACGTTTATGCTGCCTTGATGCGCCTCAACTATATGTTTGACTATCGCGAGCCCGAGGCCCGTGCCGCCGTTCTTTTTGGAGCGGGATTTATCGGTGACGAAAAATCTTTCAAAAATTCTCTGCTGGTTTTCTTTTGATATGCCGATGCCGCTGTCCGTCACGGTGATTTTGGTGCCGTAATCGTCCTGCTCGGCATCTACGTCTATGCGGCCTTTTTCGGTGTAGCGGATAGCGTTATCCACAAGGTTTATTAGCATTTGTTCTATATAAAATTTATCGGCGTTTATGGTAATGTCGCAATCATGCAGGCTGAGCGCAAGGCCTTTGCTTTTTGCCTTCTGCGCCAGCAGCAGGCCGACCTCTTTCAACACGTCATTCATATTGAAGGCCGAAGGCTGCAAAGCTTTTTTGCCCTCCACCGCTGAGAGGATTAAAATATCGTTTGCTATGTTTGAAAGCCTTTCATTATTTCTTGCTATAACGGACAGATATTCTTTTTTTGCCGTCTCGTCCTTTTCGTCCGCGATAAGCTCCAGATAAGCTTTGATTGAGGACAGCGGAGTCTTAAGCTCGTGCGACATATTGCTGATGAAATCATTTTTAATTATTTCCAGATTTTTTCTTTCGGTTATATCGTGCATAGCTATAACCATACTGGAAGAGTTTTTTATTGCCGCCAGAGAGCAGGAATAATATTTGCCGTTTAACTCTACTTCGGCGTTGCCGGATTTGCCGATATATTTGCCCAGAAACATCAGCCCGGGTATTTCCCAATAGCGTTTGTTTTGCCAGGAGGCGTTGTTTGACAACGTAACGACTCCGTTTCTGTCTATTACCACAATAGCGTCTTTTAGCGATTCTATTATCGCGCTCAGTTCCGCCCTGTTTTTATCTATCTCTTTAAAAAGCGTGGCCATATTTTCAGACATTAAATTAAATGTGTTTGAAAGTTCTTCAAGCTCGTCGCCGGATTTGATATATGTTCTTACCGCAAAGTTACCCCGTGAGAGCTTTCCGAAAGCGTTTTTTATTTCGGAAATTCTGCAGGCCAGCAATTTGGAAAATAAATAAATGCTTATCAGAGATAAAAACAGCAGCACGATAAACGCCGCTATATTTTTATTTATAAATTCCCGGGACAAAAGGGTTATATTTCTCAACGGAGCTCCTATTCTAAGCGCGGCGACTTTCCTTGTATCTTTATATATGGGAACCGCGACATAAAGCAAATCTTCATGCAGCGTGGAGCTGTGGCGTATAGCCACGGCGATTTCTTTTTGGAAGACCTCGCTGATTTCAACCCTGCCGAGGTGGTTTTCCATATTACCGGCGTTTGCCTGCGAGTCCGACACCACAACGCCGTCGGCGCGCACAAGCGTAATCCTGTGCGAAGAATCCGCGTTATTTTCTATATAACTGCCGATTTTTTCAAAGCTGCCCGCATTGTAAAGCTCTGTTATATAAGGCGAGAGCATACCCGCGTATGTCCGTAAATCTCCGGTAAAAACTTTGATATTATTTTGTTTTAAATAGTGGGAAGAGATTAAGATGAACCCTGCGAGCACTATCACGTAGTTAATCGTAAAAATTATTAATAATTTTTTTAGAATGCCTTTATTTTTCATATTTATACCCGACGCTGCGCACGTTTTTTATATTTTTGCCGTATTTGCCTATTTTCCCCCTGAGGTTTTTTATGTGTACGTCTATCGTGCGATCAAAAACTTCTTTGTCTTCGCCCCATACATGGTCTAAAATCTTCTCCCGTGAGTAAACTTTGCCCTTGTTTTTGTGCAAAAGTTGCAGTATTTTAAACTCGGTCAAAGTCAGCGGGATTTTTTTGTCGTCTATGGCTGCTTCTAAAGATTCTTCGTTTAAGACAATCCCATCCTGCGGCAGGGCTTTAACTTCTTCGGCGCGGCGCAACCTGGCTTTTACACGGGCTGCCAATTCTTTAAGCGAAAACGGTTTTGTCATATAATCGTCCGCACCGAGTTCAAGCCCGAGGACTTTATCAATTTCCTCACACTTTGCGCTTAAAAAAATTACCGGTATTTGGGCAAGTTTCGGCACGGCTTTTATCTGCCGGATGAGGGTCATGCCGTCAATATCGGGCAGCATTATGTCCAGGATAAAAAGATCCGGCGGGGTATTATCGGCAAATTTAAGCAAAACATTGCCATGGGCGAAGTCTTTTACGATATACCCTTCTTTTTCCAGCCCTTTTTTTATGGCGA
>JAIRLH010000185.1 GCA_031259485.1 Elusimicrobiota bacterium | reverse complement strand
GGAAATTGCCGGCGGATACGCACAAATCCTCATCGGGGAAGATAGTTGGGTTGTCAGTCACGCTGTTTATTTCCGTAGCAACAATGCCGGCACAGTAGGCCAGAGCGTCTTTGCTTGCGCCGTGCACCTGCGGCATACAACGGAATGAATACGGATCCTGCACGTGTTGTTTGGGGCGGGTTAGCAGCCGGCTGCCTTTGAGCAGCGCAAGTATATTTTTCGCCGTCTGAATCTGGCCTTTATGCGCGCGCACGGCGTGCGTCTGCGGCAAAAAAGGCTCGCGCCTGCCGTCAAAAGTGTCAAGCGACATCGCGCCGATTTTATCAGCCGCCGCGCTGAGTTTTTGGGCGTTTACCACAGCCCAAACGCCGTAAGCCGCCATGAACTGCGTGCCGTTAAGCAGCGCTAGGCCTTCTTTAGATTTAAGTTCAACCGGCTGCCAATTAAATTTCTTTAAAATTTCCGCCGATTTATAAATTTTATTTTTATACTCAACTTCGCCAAGCCCGATAAGCGGCAAACTTAAATGCGCAAGCGGCGCAAGGTCGCCCGAGGCGCCAAGCGAGCCCTGCGTATAAACGACGGGCAAAATATCTTGGTTAAAGAAGTCCGCAAGCCGCTGAACTACGGCGGGCTGTACGCCGGAATGTCCATAGGAGAGAGCTTGAATTTTGAGCAATATCATTAATTTAACAATTTCCCGCGGCGCGCGCGGCCCCGTGCCGCACGCATGGGACATCATTAAATTTTTTTGCAACTGCGAAAGCCGCTTTTTATCAACCGAGATATTGCAGAGCGAACCGAAACCCGTAGTAATGCCGTATATCGGCGCCGCGCTGGTTTGCGCTTTTTTATCAAGATAGGCGCGGCACTTTTGTATGCGTTTAAGCGCCGCGGCGGATAATTGTATTTTATACTCGCCCGCCGCGATTTCATAAGCTTTCTGCGGCGTCAAATGAGCCGGCGATATTTTGTGGATTTTCATTTCAGGGCTTCCTTAATTATATTATCGTCCGCGATATTGGGCAGCGTCACTTTCAGCGCGGGCGTGCGAAGCATTTCGCGTTCTATGGCGAAAATAGCGCCCTTATTGCGCGCCCAGCCCCGCCGCGCTATGCCGTTGTTCACGTCCCACAGCAGCATGCTTTCAAGCCGGCTTTGCGCCTGCGGCGTGCCGTCAATCACCATGCCGAAGCCGCCGTTGATAACCTCGCCCCATCCCACTCCGCCGCCGTTGTGGAGCGAAACCCACGTCGCGCCGCGAAAAGAATCGCCGATAGCGTTTTGAACCGCCATATCGGAGGTAAAAGCGGAGCCGTCGTAAATATTTGAAGTCTCTCTGTAAGGCGAATCCGTGCCGGATACGTCGTGATGGTCGCGCCCCAGCACCACGGGAGCGCTGATTTCGCCGGCCGCAATCGCCGCGTTTATGGCGGAGGCGATTTTAATGCGGCCCTCGCTGTCCGCGTACAAAATACGCGCCTGCGAGCCGACTACAAGTTTATTTTGCGCCGCTTTTTCTATCCAAAGGATATTATCGTCCAACTGGCCCATGATTTCCGGCGGGGCGGTTTGGCGCATCCCGCGCAGTACGCGCAGGGCGATTTCATCCGTCTTAAGCAAATCTTCTTCTTTGCCCGAAGTGCACACCCAGCGGAATGGCCCGAAGCCGTAATCAAAAAACATCGGCCCCATGATATCCTGCACGTATGACGGATATTTAAACCCGCCGTCTTTGCCAATTACATCCGCCCCCGCGCGCGAGGCTTCCAATAAAAACGCATTGCCGTAGTCAAAAAAGTACATACCCTTTGCGGCCAGCTTGTTGATTGCCGTGGCGTGCCGCCGCAGCGAAGCCTGCACAAGCTCCTTAAATTTTTGAGGCTCTTTGGCCATCATTTGGTTGGCCTCTTCAAAACTGAGGCCGGCCGGATAATAACCTCCTGCCCACGGGTTATGCAGCGAAGTCTGGTCTGAGCCTAAATCAACTTTTATATCCTGCGCAGCCAGCCTTTCCCACAAGTCAACGACATTGCCAATATAAGCCAGCGAGAGAGGCTGCCCTGCCGCCACAGCTTTTTTTGCGCGGGCCAGCAGCATATCTAAATCCGTATAAATCTCGTTTACCCACCCTTGCTCGTGACGTTTCTTTGCTGCGGCCGGATTAATTTCGGCCGTTATGCTGACCACTCCCGCGATATTACCCGCCTTTGGCTGCGCGCCGGACATTCCGCCCAACCCCGCCGTTACAAACAGCATGCCCGTAATGCTTCCGCCGCCGCGTTTTTTCAGCTGCTTGCGCGTGGCGTTGAGGACAGTGATAGTTGTCCCGTGCACTATTCCCTGCGGCCCGATGTACATGAAGGAGCCTGCCGTCATCTGCCCGTACTGAGATACGCCCAGCGCGTTAAACCTTTCCCAGTCATCCGGTTTGGAATAATTGGGGATTACCATGCCGTTGGTAATCACCACGCGCGGCGCGTCTTTATGCGACGGGAAAAGCCCCAAAGGATGGCCGGAGTATAGCACCAAAGTCTGCTCGTCCGTCATTTCGCTCAGGTAGCGCATGGCAAGCCTGTACTGCGCCCAATTTTGGAAGACCGCCCCGTTGCCGCCGTAGGTAATAAGCTCCTGCGGGTGCTGCGCCACGGCTTTATCAAGATTATTGCTCAGCATCAGCATTATCGCAGCGGCCTGTTGGGAGTTGGCCGGATAATCGCCTATCGGGCGCGCGTAAATTTTATAAGACGGGCGGAAGCGGTACATATAAATACGGCCGTAATCTTTAAGTTCGCGCGCGAATTCCACCGCCAGAATTTTGTGGTGCTTGGACGGAAAATAGCGCAAAGCGTTTTTTAGAGCCAGCTCTTTTTGCGCGGGCGTCAAAATATCCTTGCGGCGAGGGGCGCGGCTTACGGCGGCGTCATAAGGCCGCGCCTGAGGAAGCATATCCGGTATGCCGGCACGGATGTCCTGCCTGAACTCTTCCAAAATCATTTTACGCACCTATTTTTCCA
>JAIRLH010000182.1 GCA_031259485.1 Elusimicrobiota bacterium | reverse complement strand
AATTAAAGGTTTTACGCTTATAGAACTTCTCGTCGTTGTACTCATCATAGGCATTCTCGCCGCAATAGCTTTGCCCCAATATCAAAAAGCCGTTTATAAAAGCGGACTTTCACAAATGTTTGTGGCAGGCAAAGCTTTAGTAGACGCGGAGGAACTTTATTATTTAGCTACCGGAGAATATACTAACGATATGGATAAGCTGGACATAAAAATTGATTCAGTTCGTAATTATAGGATCGGTTTCTTTTTTCACAACGCTAATCATCAGGCTGTAGAAATCTACTATAGAAATATTGACCTTATATTGCTTCTTAAAAGAACGTCTCCGGCAAATAATCAATGTCGCGCGTGCAATAATGATAAAATCGCCATTTCTCTTTGTCAAGAATTAACCGGAAAAAGCGTCGAAAACAACTCAGCAATCGCTGGCGGCAGGCCTTGCGATATTTTTTTATTTGATAAGGGCAAGCCTTTCTGAAAACACAGATATATAAGAGCATATAATTCCAACCGGAAATAGAACGATACGTTCGGATTTCGTTATAGGTTCTCTGATAAAAATTCTTAGGTTTTGGATTTCTAATCCGGCACAATATTTTCAAACGCAAGCAGAATTTCGGCTATAGCCGCGCCTGATTTTGCCCGCAAAAGGAGTCGCGTACGACTTGATTTGAAGCAATTGCCGCCAATATGCCGACGATTAAAACAATGGCAAGTAATTCAATCAAGGTAAGCTCCGTTTTATTCGTTTTCATTGCAATATCCTTGTTGATTCAGATATATAAATCTATTTTTTATACTAAATAAAATTAACCTTTACAACTATTTTGATTTAGGAAAGAGCGGCTTACGGTTGCCGCAGGAATGACAATCGTACGTACGTACGGACTGCTTAGTTGCAAAAAGGGTCATAATAAATTACCGCCCGCAATCTTCCGCCAAATATTAAAAAATGCTATTATTTTATATATAGAAGGATTTAGGAGATTTTTGTATATGGATACCCGAACCCTTGCCGAATTTATCGCGTGGTCAAAAACGACCGACTTGCAGGAGCTAATCTATCAAAAACCCGGCGCAAGCGTGCAGATTAAAACCGCCGCGGCGTTGCCGCAGTCTCCGGATTTCAGCACAAAACTGACGCCCGCGCTTTCCCCGGCCGTAGGCATTTACCACAGCGGCGTAAAAGGCAAAGAAATCATTCTCAAAGAAAATATGGAAGTAAAAAAGGGCGCGCTTCTTGGCGTAATACAAATGAATAAAACCTCAAAAGAAGTCCTTGCGCCGGCAGACGGCCTGCTAAAAATAATCGGCGTGAGCGACGGCCAGTGCGCCGAATACGGCCAGCCGCTTTTCTTCATAGAGCCTAAACAGCCATAATATGACCAAACCCGCAAACAAAACTGCCGCAGCGAAAAAATTTAATAAAATCCTCATCGCCAACAGAGGCGAAATCGCTTTGCGCATAATCCGCACGCTGAGGGAGATGGACATTAAATCAGTCGCCGTATATTCGCAGGCGGATAAGTTTTCCGCCCATGTAAAAGCGGCGGACGAAGCCGTGTGCATAGGCCCCGCGTTCTCTAAAGACAGCTATCTTAATATTGACGCCGTCGTCGCGGCCGCCGCGCTAACCGGCGCCGACGCCGTGCACCCGGGCTATGGTTTCCTTTCCGAAAACGCGCGCTTCGCGCAGGCAGTGACTGACGCGGGCATGGTATTCATAGGCCCCAAACCCGAAGCTATTTTGAAACTGGGGGAAAAGTCGCGCGCGCGCGAACTTGCAATAAAAAGCAAAGTGCCCGTTATCGCGGGAAGCAACGGCGTGGTGGAAAAGAACCACCTTAAGGCCGCGCGTAAAATAGGATTTCCGCTGATGATTAAAGCTACCATGGGCGGCGGCGGCCGCGGTATGCGCCCCGCGATGAGCGAGGCTGATTTCCCAAAAGCTCTTGACACGGCCATGGCGGAGGCGCAGGCCGCCTTCGGCGACGGCAGGGTTTATTTTGAGCGGCTCGTCCTCAACCCGCGCCATATTGAAGTGCAGCTTGCGGCCGATAATTACGGCAATGTGCTCGCGTTTGCGGAGCGGGACTGTTCCATACAGCGCAAGAACCAGAAGCTGATTGAAGAATCCCCTTCTCCTTTCGTAGACCAAAAAACGCGCGAAGCTCTTTGCGACGCCGCCGTAAGGCTTGCGCGGGCAGCTGGCTACAGCGGCGTAGGCACGGTTGAATTTTTGATGGACGAAAAGCGCAATTTTTATTTTATGGAAGTCAACACGCGCCTGCAGGTGGAGCACCCCGTGACCGAGCTTGTCAGCGGTTTAGACCTCGTCAAAATGCAGGTGGAAATAGCGCAGGGCCGGAGGCTGTCCATCACGCAGCGGCGCGCTCGGCAAATAAACTGCCACGCCATGGAGCACCGCATAAACGCGGAAGATTATACAAAGAATTTCATGCCTTGTCCGGCCACTGTCGCGGAGTGGATACCTTCCGGCGGCATAGGCGTACGGGTGGACACGCACATTTATCCCGGCTATACCATCCCTTCTTTTTACGACAGTCTGATAGCCAAACTCATAGTCTGGGCGCCGACCCGCGCAGAGGCCCTTAAACGCAGCGCGCGCGCGCTGGGCGAATTTACCGTCCGCGGCGTGGATACCACGATACCTTTCCACAAGCTTATACTGGCCGACACGGATTTTGCGGCCGGCAATATGAATACGGGCCTTGTGGAAAGAATACTCAAAAACCATGAAAGCAAAAAATAAAATACTCGATACGGCCGCTTTGGCGGCCTTTTTGAAAAACGCGCGCGCGGACGGGAAAAAAATAGTTTTTACCAACGGCTGTTTTGATATTCTCCACGCGGGGCACGTGAGCATTTTGGAATTTGCAAAAAACCTGGGCGATGTTTTGGTGCTCGGCATTAACAGCGACGCTTCCATACGCCGCATTAAAGGCCCCGCGCGCCCGATAAACAGTCAGGCGGACAGGGGGCTTGTAGCGGCGTCGCTTGAGGCGGTAGACGCGGTGGTTTTCTTCGGCGGGGATACGCCGCTTGAGCTTATAAAATCCGTAAGGCCCGATATTTTGGTAAAGGGCGCGGACTATAAAGCAGGCGAAGTCGTGGGGCGCGATTACGCGGGCAAGGTTGTATTATTCAAACTGTTGAAAGGCCGCTCAACCACGAATATAATAAAAAAAAGTAATTGTTCCTGTTAGCTTCCGTCAAAAAAAGATATAATTATAATTCGGTTCCTGAGGTTTAAGAGGTATAAAAAATGGCAGATATTTTTGAGAAATGCAGACAATTCAAAGAAGCAAAAGCCATGATGCGGCTTGGGATTTACGGATATTTCCAGCCCATATCTTCGGCGCAGGGCCCTGTGGTTGAACTTAACGGCAAGAGCTATATTATGGCCGGCTCAAACAACTATCTGGGCCTCGCCAATGACCCCGAGATGAAAAAGGCCGCCGCCGAAGCCGTTATGAAAATGGGGACTGGCAGCGCGGGCTCGCGCTTTTTGAACGGCAATACTAAAGCCGCCGAAGAGCTTGAAGTCAAACTGGCTAGTTTTAAGGGTAAAGAGGCGGGGCTGATTTTTTCCGCCGGTTATCAGATGAATCTGGGCGTGATTTCCTGCCTGCTCAAGAAGGGCGACGTCGCTATAGTTGATAAACTTGACCATGCCAGCATACTTGACGGCGTAAAACTTTCCGAAGGCGAGATGGCGCGTTTTAAGCATAATGACATGGAAGACCTTGAAAAAGTGCTTTCCAAAATTGACGACAGCAAAGGCAAACTTATAATCGTTGACGGCGTATTCAGTATGGAAGGCGACATTTGTAAACTGCCCGAGATTGCGAAACTCGCCCAAAAATACGGCGCGCGCCTGATTGTTGACGACGCGCACGCAAGCGGCATTCTGGGCAAAACCGGCCGCGGCACCTGCGAATATTTTGACATACACGAAGGCGTGGATTTGGTCGTGGGCACATGCTCCAAGACTTTTGCTTCCGTCGGCGGCTGGGCGGTGGGCGGGGCCGATATTATCCACTATATCCGCCACGCGGCGCGCAGCCAGATATTTTCCGCCGCGCCGACGCCTGCGGCCGTCGCATCAATAAGCAAAGCGCTGGATTTGATTTGGACGGATATGAGCCGTAAAAACAAACTTTGGGCCAACAGCCAGCGCCTCAAAGACGGTTTGCGCAAGCTCGGCTTTAATACCGGCGACACGCAAACGCCGATAGTGCCGGTCGTCATCGGCAGTATGGAAAACTGCTTTAAAATGTGGCGCGCGACTTTTGACGCGGGCATATTTACCACGCCGGTGGTTCCGCCGGCGGTGCCGCCGAACAGGTGCTTAATCCGCACCACTCTGATGTCCACGCATACCGACGAGCAGATTGATGTCATAATCAATACTTTCGGCGCGGCGGGAAAAGCGCTGGGAATTATAATATAAAATCGGTTTTTAAATGCTTGAGATACTGCCGGAGGCAAATATCGCTGAATTTACGGCGTTACCCTATAAATTATACGAGGGTAATGCCTTGTATATTCCCGAACTGAAGACCGACTTTAAGCGGCTTTTGGCCCAAGCCCCGTTCTGGCAGCACGCGGAACGGGAACTTTTTATTGCGCGCCGCAGCGGCCGCCCCGTGGGGCGCGTTGCCGCGATAATCAATCATAACCACAATAATTACTGGCTGGATAAAACCGGTTTCTTCGGGTTTTTTGAATGCGAGGATCATCAGGAAACCGCCGCCGCGCTTACCGCCGCCGCCGCCGCGTGGCTTCGGCAAAAAGGCTGCGCGCAAATGCGCGGCCCGCTGAATCCGGACAGTAATCACGTCTGCGGCGTGCTGCTGGATAATTTTGACAAAGAGCCATGCATAATGATGCCTTACAATCCGCCTTATTACGACGGGCTTTTACGCGCGGCCGGCCTGCAGAAGGTCAAAGACCTGCTGGCCTTTGAGCGTACGGATAAGGACAGTTTTTCCCCCCGTATGGAAAAGATTATGCAGCGCATACTCAAAAACCACTCCGTAAAAATGCGCGCGATAAACCTCAAAAAGTTTAACGAGGAAGTTGAAACCGTACGCGAAATCTATAACGCTTCCTGGGCGCAGAACTGGGGCTTTGTGCCCATTACGCCGCAGGAGATACAGAACACGGCAAAACAGCTGAAATTAATCATCCGACCGGAGCTTACGTGCATTATAGAATACGACGGCAAGCCTGCGGGATTTGCGGTTTCAGTTCCGAACATGAATCATGTGCTCAAAATACTGGGCGGCGTTTTCGGCGGCCCGATTAAACTGTTGCGCGCTTTGTCCGCGTGGCGTAAAATAAGGGACTGCCGCATGATAATGCTGGGGGTGCACCCTGATTACCGCGGCAAAGGGCTGGAACTGCTGCTTGTGCGAAATATTGTTGTTGAAGGAATGGCAAAAGGCTGGAACAAGGCCGAGCTTTCTTGGATACTTGAGGACAATGCGGCCATAATCCAGACCATGCTTGAAGCCGGCTGCCGCCGCACTAAAACCTACCGGATTTACCAGAAAGATTTATAAGAGCGCGGTAATTTTTTTTAAAACCCTCCGCCGCGATTGGCATCCGAGGGAGAAGTATCAGGCATAAAGTTCTACTTTCCGCCAGTCTGCGCGGCGCGGGTGCTTTGCAACAGGCCGGAGGTTTCGGCCTCATTCAGAAATATTTCCCATTCCTCGTCATTAATATCATACTTTTTCTTGATAAAATCAGTGGTAAATCCCGCGCAGTCCGCGACGGCCTTATCTTTAATGCATTCGTTTTCCATGGCAACGTATTCGCTTGCAAGGTCTCGGGCGGCCTGCTCTCTCTGCTCATCGGTAAACTGCTCCTGATCTTCGGACGGTTCCGGCGCGGGCTCTTCTTTTTCCGTCTCCGGCGCGCGGCTTCCCTGCGCGGGTTGATTGTGCAGTATCATAAATATAGAAAGTATTACGGTAAAAAGAATAAGCGAGGTGAGCGCAATATTAGTCCAGGCGGAAAAATCTTTGTCAATAAGCAAGTCTCTCAAAGCGTAAAAGATTAAGGCGATTATTATCACGACTGCTATAAGCGTACCCATTTAAGCTACCTCGCTTTATTTTTGTTTCGCGGTTTCTTGCGCGCCGCGCGGCCCGCTGCCGCCCGAAACATCCTCCGCCGTCATTTTCTTTTCCATAAGTTGCATGAGAGCGGGATCTTTACTATATTTAAGCAAAATTTTTTGTATTTGTGGGTTACTCAGGAAAATTTCTTCCGCGTTGGAGGACATCATAACCTCCTGCGGTATAGCGGCGACAGCCGCCTCCATTTCCTTGTTGAAGGCCCGTAGCTTTTCTTCCAAAACCACTGCTTCTTCCCGCACATGCGCCGCGCCGCCGCCGGTTATATCTTTCCTGTTCCAACCGCGCGGCATATCCGCGGGCGGGATATCTTCCGGCTCGGCATGTTCCGCAACCGGCGCGGCAGAGCCCTGAGTGTCTCCCGCCGCTTCAGCGGACAACGGCGGGATAAATTTTTCATTCTGGTATTTGTGGTACAGCGCACTCCCCGCCGCGATAAGCAGAGCGATTATGGTTATTTTAAGATAGAGTTTTGATTTTGGCGTCATTTTTTAATTATTGACTTCCAGCAACTCCACGTCAAAAATCAACAACGAGCCGGGCGGTATCAGGCCGGCCTGCGCATCGCCGTAAGCGGTATTAGGCGGGCAGTAAAGTTTAGCCTTGCCGCCTGCTTTCATTTTCTGCAGGCCTTCAGTCCAGCAAGGTATCACGCCGTTGAGCGGGAAGGTAGCCGGCGCATTGCGTTTTATTGAGCTGTCAAAAACAGTACCGTCCAGCAGCGCGCCTTCATAGTGCACTTTAACCATGCTCGTCGGTTTCGGGCTTGCGCCTTTGCCATTTTTGACGGTGCGTATCAGCATGCCGTCGGGCAGTGTTTTTACGTTTTTTTCTTTTTTGATATCCTGCAGCACTTTGTCCTGCTCTATTTTGCGCGCGGCCAGTTTTTTGGCGGCATCGTCTTCATAGCGTTTTGCGATGAGCGGTTTGTAAGTTTCAAGGTCAGTCTGGGGTTTGCGGTCAAGCATGGCGTCGCGCATACCTTGAGAGATGGCTTTTGAATCCTCCTCACCTCTGTCAAGGATGAGCTGTTTTTTTACATTCTCGCCCATAAGATAGCCGAGCGAATACAAAAGCTTATCATTATTTACGCCTGCGTCCGCGGCGGGCGCGGCTTCAGCCGCGAAAGCGGGCATGACCGCAACAACGGCAAAACAAAATACAAACGCTGATTTAAAACATTTCATTCTTATTTCCTCCTATTTCCTTTGTATATATTCAAGAAGTTTTTGTTTGATTACGGGCACGCTGTCCGCGCCGATGGCAATCATGCTCCTGCGCCGCGCCTCCTCCGGCCGGCCGGAGCCATCGCGCCCGAACTTGCTGAAAGTGGCAAAAACGCCGCCGGTGCGAATATCTTTAAGCGCGACGGTCGCCGTGGAATCCGCCCAGTAAAGCCCATCGGTGGTTTTGGAAGAAATTTTTGTCACTTTTGTATTTATTGAGAGCTGCATATCGGCAACCGGCAAATCTTCGCCGACGGCAAAACCCATGCCGTTAAGGCCGTCTATTATTGCGGTTTTGACGGCATCGTCATCCGTGCCGGTCAGGACGCAGTTTATTTTTATATCATAAAAAGCTTTGTTGAACGCGCTTCGGAAAGCGTAAAGTTTGTCTTCATCGTAGGCTGAGGAATCAAAAGCAAGCAGCCGGTACTCTGCGTCAAGCGCGGCGCGCTGCTCCAGCAGCGGTTGCATCTGCATGGCGTCTTTGACGCGTACAAATTTATCCTGCTCATTGCCTATGCGCTTTGCCAGCGCGGCAAGTTTGCCGTCTATGGGCGCGTAAAATGGCTGCATGGTCTGCTGCGCGCCCGCGCGTTCCAGCGCGGCTATTGCATAATACTTGCCCGAAGGCTTATCCTTCCACCACTGCACGGCCGCTGCGCGGGCAAGAATGCTCTCTCTGCGCGGAACGCTTTCCTGCGTTTTGGGCAGGCGGTCAAATAGCGCCCTTAGGTCTTTAAGCGCGGCCTGTTTAGCGGCTTCTTTCTCCGGCGCGGAGGCTATTTTTGTGATATATTTATCCGCGGGATATTTGGCCATTTTTTCATTCAAAATATTTTTATTACCCGCGCACGCGGCCAGCGCAAACGCGCACGCACACAATACGGAAAGTTTTTTCATATCGGCTGCTCCTCTCATTTTGCGGTGCGGAGGTAAAGATACGTCCTGCCGCCCTTATTAATTTGTACCTTTTCAAACACATGTTCGTCAATAGCCCGGCCGGCGTCGTCAAATAAAACAAGCTTTATATCATGCTGCCCGGGCGGCAAAAACAGCCGCGCCATGCGGATTTGCGCCGGCAAAGTAAACCAGCTTCTGGTATCAGCCTTTTCCGTCGTGTTGGAAAGCACGCTGATAGTCATGCCGACAAGACTGCTTACGGTATCATTGCCGCTGATTTTTTTGGCCGCGAGGCGCGCCTGAACGCTTAAAATATATTTGACGGCTGCGCGCGTTATCATGCGCATGCGGTTTGTTATTATTTCATCGTCCAAAGTCTGTTTTGCGGCGGCCGCGATATCGGCGGCCAGCTGCGTTTGCACCTGCGGCCCCTCGCCGGCCTGAGCGCAGGAGGAGGTTATCATATAATTTTCATCGCGCAGCTGAGCAAAAGAGACCGTTACAGAATTACCGAAGGCCCCCGCGTAAACTGCGTTCATTACGTCGCTCGGCACTCCATCAAGCTCGCCGTTGCCCTGCAGCGTGAACCAAATATCATTCCACGCGAACATGACGGCCTGCGATATTTTCTGCGGCACCTTGCCGTTAAGGTGGAAGATAATCGCCTCGCCCTTATCGGCGTAATCCGGCGGCGCGGGGAAATCCGGCAGCTGCGCGGCGCTTTTGCCTTTTTGCTTTTCGTAAGCGTTTTTGGCATTTGCGCGGCTTATACGCGCGTCAGAGCGAAGCCCCATGTCTTCAAAAATCAGGCTGGCGAAGTACTGCACAAAAGCGTCGTCGTTATAGCCGGTTTTACTATCGCGCGTTTTGTCCAAAAAGAACACGGCTTTACGAGCTTCCACCGCAGCCTCCGCCGGCGCGCCCAGAGCAAGGTAATCAAGCCCGCGCAGGAAGTAAGTCAAAGCCTGCTCAAAAACCCGCGCGCGATAAGGCTGCGTGTAATCGTTTATCGCCAGCGTGCCGATATTCGCGCTTATGCTCTGCGCCGAGAGCTCCTCTATCTTTTCCTGCGCTTGGGCAAAAGCCTCGTTGCTGGGGCCGTTTTGGTGCGCGGCGTTCTGCGCGGCACCGAGGTCAAGCAGGTAAAGCAACGCGTCTTTTTTGCCGTAGGCTTTGTCTTTATTATTTTCTATCTTTGCGGCGGCGGCGGAGAAATCGCCTTTATCAAAAAGCGCGTTGACTTCCTTTTTATAACGCAAAGACGGCCCCGCGCACGCACTGAGAATTAAACAGCTTAACAGCACTAACGCGGGCCGCGCGGTATTCATAATTTAGAGCTTGAAAGCTTTTTTGTTTACGTACTTTTTGATTTGCTTCTGCCCGTTCCACACGATTTGGTTGGTCTTTATATTTATCAGCTTAAGGTTGACCTGATAAAACACGACGGATTTGCTGCCCTCCTGGTCAACTATTGACGACAAAATGCCGCTGAGCATATAATCCGCCCCAACTTCCTGCCCGAAGGCTTTGCGCGTGGCTTCGGAGGCGTATTCGTCCTG
>JAIRLH010000008.1 GCA_031259485.1 Elusimicrobiota bacterium | reverse complement strand
GCCGCTATGGAAAGGGCCAGGCTGGTGTCTACGGCAAACGCATATCCTACGACTCTTGAAACTCTGGATATTACGTTCAATGACAAAGACGGGAGTGCAGTTACGGGCAGCAGCTGGAGCACGAGGAACTTCACAATTGCGGTCAGCGGTACTGGTGAGACCGATGGCAAAGTCACCGCTACCCGTTCTGGCACAGGCGGTTCCAACTATGTCTTGACCAGAATGTATGCCTCAGGGAAAGTTACGTGCACCGGCGATGATACTAGTAAAGTCTGCGGTTCGCTGGGTTTCGACGCCGAATAATCAAAAAGTAAAACCAAAAACAAACCACCGCCTAACGGCGGTGGTTTTTAACTGCTTTAACAAAAACAACTTACATCATGCCGCCCATACCGCCCATGCCTCCTGGCATTGCGGCCGCATCTTTCTTCTCCGGCAGGTCGGCCACGAGGGCTTCCGTCAGCAGCACCGTCGCGGCGATTGAGGCCGCGTTCTCCAAAGCCGTACGCACGACTTTGGCAGGGTCAACTACGCCGGCTTTCAGAAGATCCTCGTAAGCATCCGTATCGGCGTTATAGCCTTCGTTGCCTTTGAGCGAGCGGACTTTTTCCACCACCACGGAACCGTCCAGGCCGCTGTTTTCGGCAATCTGCCTGAGCGGGGCCGTAAGAGCCTTGCGGACTATGTTAATGCCGGTCTCAATATCTTCGTCCGCCTCTTTAATTGCGGCCAAAGCGGCCTCGCAGCGCGCCAAAGCAACGCCGCCGCCAGGAACTAAACCTTCTTCAACGCCGGCGCGGGTCGCGTTTTTGGCGTCTTCAACTTTGGCTTTTTTGGCTTTAAGCTCGGTTTCGGTAGCCGCGCCGACACTAATTACCGCCACGCCGCCGGCCAGCTTGGCAAGGCGTTCCTGAAGTTTCTCTTTATCGTATTCGGAAGTGGAAAGTTCTATCTGCTTCCTTATTTGCGCGGTCCTGTCCGCAACGGCTTTCTTGTCGCCGCCGCCGTTGACTATGGTGCTGTTTTCTTTGTCAATAATCACGCGTTTCGCGCTGCCCAGCATGTCGGGGGTGGCGTTTTCAAGCTTAAGGCCGCGCTCCTCACTGATTACCGTGCCGCCGGTGAGTACGGCTATGTCTTCCAGCATTTCTTTGCGCCTGTCGCCGAAACCAGGGGCCTTTACCGCGCAGCCTTTCAGCGTTCCGCGCAGGCGGTTGACAACCAGCGTGGCCAGAGCCTCGCCTTCAACGTCCTCGGCGATAACCAGGAAATTGCGCCCGCTCTGCACGATTTTTTCCAATAAAGGCAGCAGCTCCGCCATGGAAGAGATTTTTTTGTCGGTTATTATCACCGCGCAGTCTTCAAGCACGCATTCCATGCGCTCGCTGTCGGTAACAAAATAAGGAGATATGTACCCGCGGTCAAACTGCATGCCTTCAACAACGTCCAAAGTGGTGGAGGCGGTCTTGCCCTCTTCAACGGTAATTACACCTTCGTGGCCCACTTTGTCCATGGCTTCTGCGATCAAATCGCCGATGATTTTATCATTTGCGGAAATAGTGGCGATTTGCGCTTTTTCCTGTTTGGTTTTGACCGGCTTATGCATATTTTTGAGTTCGGCGCGCACCGTCTCCACGGCTTTTTCTATGCCTTTTTTAATGCGCGTGGGATTTGCGCCGGCGGTAATATTTTTAATGCCTTCGTTGAGCAGCGCGCTGGCCAAAACCGTGGCGGTGGTGGTGCCGTCGCCGGCTACGTCATTGGTCTTGCTGGCGACCTCGCGTATAAGCTGCGCGCCCATGTTTTCAAACTTATCTTCAAGCTCTATTTCTTTGGCTATTGTTACGCCGTCGTCAATAATCAGCGGCGAACCGAACTTCTTTTCCAACACCACGCTGCGGCCCTTGGGGCCCAGGGTGACTTTCACCGCGTTTGCGACTTTTTCCACCCCCGCCTTCATTTTGGCGCGGGCTTCTTCCGAAAATATAATTTGTTTTGCCATATTGCTTTTTATCTCCTGTTAATATTGGTTTTTAACCTAAAATGCCCAGGATGTCTTCCTGATGCATGATTAAATATTTTTCGTCGTCCAGCTTGATTTCCGTGCCCGAATATTTGCCGTAAAGCACTTTGTCGCCGGCTTTGACGTCCATGGGCAGGCGTTCCCCTTTTTTGTTAAGCGCGCCGGGCCCCGCGGCCACGACTTTGCCTTCCATAGGCTTTTCCTTAGCGGTATCGGGGATAATGATGCCGCCTTTCATCGTTTCTTTAGGTTCTGTCGGTTGGACTATCACCCTGTCGCCCAAAGGTTTGATTTTTAATGTTGCCATTTTTACTGTTCCTCCGTTAATTTCAATATTTAACGCCCGCGCCGCAGCGGCAATTGCGGGCTTTGTGGCCGCGCCCCAAAACTGGCAGCGCCTGTGCCATATTGCTAATTTAGCATTATTTTTTATTTTTGTCAATCCCTTTGAAAGATTGCTAATTATTTTGCCGCTGACGCGCCCCAAGCCTTATGCTTAGCGCGCCCGCGCCCGCGCGGCCAAGATCGTACGCGGCTTTAAGCGTGAAATTTCCGGAGGCGGGGCGGATAAATAAAGTATGCCCGCTTTGCGAGTTTTTAATGTTATAATAATATAAGTTTTAAAATTATTTAGAATATTTAAAAAGAAGAGGATTTGGGACGTATGAAAAGGATTTTAATTACCGGCGGCAGCGGCTTTATAGGCCGCAGTTTACTGCCTCTTCTGCGACAGGGATACAGCGTTGAGGCCCCGCCGCGCGCCGCGCTAGACACTACGGACGCGGCGGCCGTTGACGCCTATCTTGCCGCCAATAAATTTGATATTTTGCTGCATTTTGCAAGCCCGAACCCGGGTCGCACCGGTCTTGACGGCAGGGAAAGCCTGCTAAGCGATATGCTGAGAGGTTTTGCCAATCTCCGCAAACACGCGGATAAATTTGACATGTTTTTTTACACGGGCTCCGGCGCGGAATACGATAAAACGCGCGATATCAAAATGATGCGCGAGGAGGAAATCGGCCAAAGCGTCCCGCAGGACGATTACGGCCTCGGCAAATATACGCTGAACGCCCTTGCCCGCGCAAGCGGCAATATTTACAATCTGCGAATTTTCGGCTGCTATGGCCCGACGGACCCTAAAACGAAATTTATACGCGACGCCATAGACTGCTGTCTCGCAGGCAGCCCTATAACCATAAGGCAGGACTGCCTTTTTGACTATATATACGTTGACGATCTGGCCCGCATAATAATGCATTTCATAGAGCATAAACCAAAATTTCACGACTACAATGCCTGCACGGGCTCGCCGGCCGCTCTAAGCGAAATTGCAAAAATAGTATCCGCGCAGACGGGAATAAATAAGCCCGCGGTGATAGCAAAAGAAGGTTTTAATAAAGAATACACCGCCTCAAACGGGCGGCTTATGGCCGAGCTCGGGGATTTCAAATTTACCCCGCCGGAAGAAGGCATAGCCAAACAGATAGCCTGGCAAAAAACTTTGAAATAACGGCAAAGGCCGATAAATTCAACCGGCGGCTTCCTGCTTTTTAAACTGGCTTGCATAAAGCGCGTAGTATGCGCCCTTCAATTACCGTTAATGCGCATATAATGTGCATATACCCTAAATAAACGGTTTCTTTTGATTTGACTTCAAAAGAGGAAGTAAATTCATCACATAGTTAGATTGATTGGGCGAAAATCCTGCGTTATAAGGTATAATATTGATAGCTGCTCGCTGAGCCGACCGTTGCGGGCAATCTATTCGCGTATGTTTCGGCGGACGCATCTTTGAGGATTGAAGCAATGAAAACACATCTATACCCGAACAGGCTGTTAAATCTGGAAGAGCGCAGGGAGAGGCAGAGAGCTTATTATTATGCTAATAGAGAAAAGCGCATCGCCTCAATGAGAAAATGGATAGCAAAAAACAAAGCGCGCCTTGCAAAGAAAGCTCGCGAATATTATATCAAGAATAAAGCGTACATAATAGCGCGCTGCGAGAGGTACCGGAAAAAGGAAAAAGAAAGATATAGGGAATATGCCAGGGCTTATTACTATAAGAAGAAAAAAACAAACGCGCAAAAGAGGAATCGCGGGCATATTATCATAAAAAACAAAGAGAGGACAAACACGCTCTCGCGATTGTCAAAACAGATTGCCAAGGGTGGGAAAAAGAGGGCTGATTAGATTCAATCCTTCTCAATTCCAGGCGTAAGACTGTTAAGTCAAAGAGCGCCAAGGCCAAGGGGACGGGGAGTTGACCGGAATATAATTTACAGCTAAACCTATTGTTGAAC
>JAIRLH010000164.1 GCA_031259485.1 Elusimicrobiota bacterium | reverse complement strand
TGCAAAAAATTTCTTGCTGGTTGGCTTACTGCTTCATCAAGTTCCTTTTGATTTTACCGGTTGGCGCGAATGTATAATGCAAAAAAGAAATCTTCAAAACGTTTGAGGCCGGTTAACAGGCGCAGAGCGCGCGTCGCGCGCGTTAAAAAATTTTTATTCGCCGCTACGGCGGTTATGCTTTTGGCTTTGGCGGTGTTGGGCCTAAATAAGCTCAGCGCCGTTTTGTTTTCCCTCAACGGGCCGGAGTGGGCCAAATGGCGCATAAAAGAGATTAAAATAACCGGCGCCACGCCGGAGGCAAGGTACGAAGTTCTCAAATATATCGGCTTTGACGCGGGCGACCATATTACAGCGCGCGACGCGGCTAACCTTGAGAGCATGCTAAAGTACAATCTGAAACAATTTTCGCGCGTAAGCGTGCGGCGCGGCTGGTTTGACGGGCGGCTCAAAATAGAAGTCAAAAAACAAACCCCGCTCGCGCGGATTATAACGGAGGATAAAACTTTCTTACTGGCCCCGTCGGGCGTATTTTTCGCGGACGACGGGCAGCAGGACTCCGCGTTGCTGCCGGTTTATGTTAAAGACGGGGGAAAAAGTGATTTTCTGCCCCAGGAATTAGTAAAATTAATTAAAGCCCTTGGCGGGGCGGCCGGCATTGGCAGCGCGGGCAATACCGGCGGCGCGCAAACGCCGCGGGTCTCAGCGGCCGCGCTGGATATGGACGCCAGAACTTTCAGCGTGCAGCTGGGCGCAGGCGCGGCTTTCGCCGATATGGGAAGTTTCTCTGATTACGGGCGGAAAATCACGCGCCTCGGGCAGGTTATGCGCGCGGCGCAGGCAAAGGGGCTCAAACAGCCCTATGATATAAATTTTAATTATTTTGAAGACGGAAAAATTTATCTTAAACAATCAGCATGACAGGCAGCATAAAATGAAAACAAATTTAATAGCGGGTCTTGACATCGGCGGCGGCAAAATAACGGCGGTCGCCGCGCATTATGACGGGCAGTCAAATTCCCTCAGGATAATCAGCGGCGTAAGCGTGCCGTGCAAGGGCCTCAAAGGCGGCATGGTAAGCGACATAAGGGAAACATCCGCCGCGGCGGCCGACGTCATTAACTATCTTGAGGAAAAAACGGATAAAGATTTAACTGCTCTTTACGTCGCTGTGCGCGGCGAACATTTGGAAAGTTTTACCAATCATGGCACTTACAATATATCGCGCGCCGATAAAGAAATCACTCCTGACGATATTGAGCAGGCCGTTCTTAACGCGCGCTCAATCCCGATAAAAAACGATAATGAAATTATAAGCGTAATCCCGCAGGGCTTCAGCATAGACCGCCAGCGCGGCATAAGCAACCCCGAAGGTATGGAAGGCTCCCTGCTGGAGGTGGACGTGCATATCACGACCGGCCTTTCCTCCAGCCTCAACAATTTAAACAAAACGCTTACGCGCCCGGGGTTCAGGATTGACGGCACTTTCTACGGCCTCATGTGTCTGGCGGACAGCGTGCTCACGCAGGAGGAAAAGGACATCGGCGCCATGCTGATAGATTTAGGCGGGGAAACTATGTCCATAGGTATTTACGTTGACGGCGCTTTGCGCTTCAGCCGAGATTTGCCTTTCGGGTGCGATTTAATCACGCGCGATATTGCCTATGCCCTGCACACGCCCAAAAGCGCCGCGCAGGAGATTAAGGAAAAGCACGGTGTCTGCTTTCCGGCGTTTCTTTCCGACGAGGGCGATATAGCGGTGCCCTCGCTTGACGGCAAAACCGTGCATAATGTCAAAAAGAGTTTTCTGCTGGACATAATACAGCCGCGCGTGCAGGATTTGTTTGAGCAGGTAAAAATCTGCGTTGACAAAAGCGGCTTTGAGGATTTGGCGGCCGTAGGCATACTGACGGGCGGAGGTTCCTTAATGCCCGGGATAACGGAGCAGTGCAGCCAGTCCGTCGGTCTCAAAAACGTGCGGCGCGGCCTTGTGCAGCGCGACGTAATATCCGGCGACGAGCAGTATTTTGAACCGCTTTATTCCACAGCGGTATCGCTCGCCGTTTACGCGGCGCGGCGCGATTTGCTGGCCGGCGGCCATTCAGGCAGGAAGCATGGGCAGAGTTCCAAGTCGCCTATAATAAGATTTATAAACATGGTGAAAAATTTGGAGTTATTTGGCGGGTAATATTTAAAATTCTTCCCCGATTATGGGAAGTGCCCGCGAAGGGTCAACAGACCCGAAGCGTGGGGCAGTGGCAGTTATTAAATGAAAGCAATAACTACAATATTACCCCCTACGGCACTTCGTATCACTTCCCCAAAAGGGGGGAGAATAAAAAGAAAGCGGGCCGCTTTCCCACAGATTAGGCGCTCTCGCCCCAAAGGGGCAGAAGTATTGTTAAGGGCCAAATTTTATGACAGATACAAAAAATACCGGTATGGATTCCCTCTTCGCGCAGGCGGAGCAGTTTGAGGGCAAAAAGGCCAAAATCAAATGCGTGGGCGTTGGCGGCGGCGGCGGCAATGCCATCAACCACATGATGGAAGCCGGCGTGGCCGACGTGGATTTTATCGCCATTAATACCGACGCGCAGGACCTGCGCCGCAACAAGGCCCCGTATCTTGTGCAGGTCGGGGAGAAGATTACCAAAGGCCTCGGCGTCGGGGGCGATCCTGAGCGCGGCAAAAAAGCGGCCGAAGAATCTTTGGAACAACTGCGCCTTATCGTGGCCGATACGGATTTACTTTTCATTACAGCGGGCATGGGCGGCGGCACGGGCACGGGCGTGGCGCCTCAGCTTGCGCGCGTGGCCAAGGAAACTTACGGCGAAAATATTTTGGTTGTCGGCGTAGTCACGCGGCCGTTTAATTTTGAAGGTTTTATCCGAGCCGACCAGGCGGATAAAGGCATACAGGAAATGCAGAAATACACGGACTCTATGATAATAGTCCCCAACGAACGGCTTTTTGAAAATGTTGACGCCAGGACCACCACAAAAACCGCTTTCAAAATGGTTGACGAAGTGCTGCTTCAAGCTGTGAAAGGGATAAGCGAAGTCATCTTAAAACCCGGCGAAATGAATATAGATTATAATGACCTCAAAAAAATAATGCTGTGCTCGGGACGAAGTCTTATCGGTATAGGCCAGGCCAAAGGCAATAAGCGGCACCTGACGGCCGCGCGCGACGCGCTTAACTCCCCGCTGCTTGAAAACGCGGATATAACCGGAGCAAAAGGTTTTATAGTTTTCTTTACCGCGTCGGATGAAATCAACCTGCTTGAGCAGGGCGAAGTCATGAATATAATCCGCCAGTATGCGAGCAACGGCTCGATAATAAAATTCGGACACATGTACGATAATACGCTTGAAGAGGGCAGCCTGCGCGTGACGGTAATCGCTACGGGATTCGCAAAAGAGGGGATACCAAAGTTTCCAAGCCTGCGCGTCGCGCACCGGCCGTCGGCGACAATGCAGCACGGCCCTATGCCGTCTGCGCCGCAGCAGGGCGGCCAACTGGACGCGGAAAGCGATTTTTTGCTCATACCGGCTTATATACGCCGTAAAAAAGAGGTTAAATAAACATGGCGGAAGAAAAATCAATAGGCCTTAAAACGCTGCTTAAAACAGTGATAATCAATAATGCCAGCGGCTTGCACATAAGGGGCAATTCAACGGCCTGCGTGCGCATAAACACAAAAATCCGCGCTATTGACAACTGTTTCCTTACCAACGAGGAAGTCAAAAAAATGGCCGCGGCTATCATGGGCGAGCGCGAAAAGAAACTGCTGGAGCAGAACATGAGCGTTGACTTCGCTCTGGAAGACAAAGAATACGGCCGCTTCCGCTTCAATATTTTCCGACAGTCGGGCAAAATATGCATGGCGGTGCGCTATATACCTTTCAAAATCCCCACCTTTGAGCAGCTTAATATGCCCGGGGAGACTTTGCGCAAAATCGCCTCTAACCACCGCGGCATTATTCTGGTGACGGGTATGACGGGCTCGGGCAAGTCCTCCACTTTGGCCGCGATGATAGACCATATAAACAAAACCCGCTCCGTACACGTGATAACGGTGGAAGACCCCATTGAGTTTGTGCACACCGAGCAAAAAAGCATGATAAGCCAGCTTTCGCTGGGTACCGACACTTTATCTTATTCTTCCGCGCTGCGCTATGCCATGAGGCAGGACCCAAATGTCATAATGCTCGGCGAAATGCGGGATCCGGAAGTCATCCGCGCCGCCATAGCCGCGGCGGAAATGGGGCAGCTGGTGCTTTCCACTTTACATACCGTGGATTCCGTGCAGACGCTATCGCGCGTGGTGGAGTCCTTCCCGCCCGATAATCAGGCGCAGGTGCGTTTCCAGCTTTCTGATTTGTTGCGCGGCATAGTGTCGCAGCGTCTGCTGCCAAAAGTCGGCGGCGGCCTGATACCGGCGACGGAAATCATGCTCCCCACCGCGCAGATTAAAAAACTGATTATAGACAATAAAATTGGAGACGTCTCCAAAGCCGTGCAGAGCGGAGATTATTACGGCATGCATACTTTTGACCAGTCTTTAATCGCGCTTTACAAAGAAGGCAAGGTTAAGCTGGAGGATATTTTGGACTTCTCCACCAACCCCGACAGCATTATGCTGGCCATCAAAGGCTTCAATATACAGGCGGACAGATAAAAATGGCCGCGCGCAAAATAACCATAGCCATAGACGGGCCGGCGGGCGTGGGCAAGTCTTCCGTCGGCAGGGCTTTGGCGGTGAAATACGGCCTCAGCTTTCTCAGCACGGGCGAAATGTACCGCTGTCTGGGCTGGAAGGCGCTTAACCTGGGCATTGATCTGTGCGATGAGGAGCGCGTTTACGAAGCCGCGCAAAACATCAAATGGGATTTTGAACGTACGCAAGGCGGCAGTCTTAAAGTTTTTATTGACGGCGTTTACCCGGGAGACAAACTGCTTGCCGACGACGTGGGGCAGGCCGCAAGCAAGGTGTCTGCGCTGCCTAAAGCGCGCGCCGTCATCATGCGGAAACAGATTGAAATGGGCCGTGCCGGCGGTCTTGTGATGGAAGGGCGCGACATCGGCACAGCAGTTTGCCCCCAGGCGCCGGTAAAAATTTTCCTGACGGCAAGCGCGGAACAAAGGGCCCGCCGCCGCGTACTTCAATTGCGGGAAAATGGCCGTAAGGCTGATTATGAAGAGCTGCTGGCCTCCATCAAAGCGCGTGACGAGCGCGACACAAGCCGCGCCGTCTCGCCGCTCAAACCCGCGGAAGACGCGGTGGTAATAAACACATCCGATTTAACTTTGGAGCAGGTCATCACCGCCGCCAGCGCGCGCGTTGATGCGGTTTTGCCCCCGTCGCCGGCTTACACGGGGCTTTATAAGTTGATATATAATTTGCTAAAATTACTTTCCAGGGCGTACTTCAGGTTTTTTTATGAAACTAAAATAAAAGGGCTTGAAAATGTGCCGCGCTATGGCGGGCTTATAATAGCCTGCAACCATTTGTCAAATTTTGACCCTCTCCTCGCCGGCGGCTTTACGGAACTTAAACGCGACAGCGTTTACTTTGTCAAAAGAGAACTACTGGACTGGCCTTTGTTGGGGCTGATTTTTCGCAGTCCGAAGTTCATAGCGGTGGACAGGAAACGCGTGGGGGGCGTTTTTGTTTCTTTGAATGCGGCGATTAAAGTATTAAAACGCGGCCGCAGCCTTTTTATATTTCCGGAGGGCACGCGCTCTAAAACCGGCAGGCCCGCAAGGGCAAAACAGGGAGTTGGCTTTCTGGCTTATTACGGCGGCGTACCGGT
>JAIRLH010000155.1 GCA_031259485.1 Elusimicrobiota bacterium | reverse complement strand
TGCAAAATCTTCCAGCAGTTTTTTGCCGCCTCCGCTTATGGCCTGATAGGAGCAGAAAAACACTTCCTGCAAAGTATAGTTTCCCTTGAGAGCGTTTAAAGCCATCACAAGGCCCGTAATAGTACAGTTGGGGCTGGCGATAAGCCGCGTGTCTTTTGTGATTGTATGCGCGTTGATTTCCGGTATCACAAGCGGCACGTTTTTATCCGTCCTGTACTTTGCGGACATGTCTATGACAAATTTTGCCTGCGCGCTGACTATGGGAAGCAGCTCCGCGCTGACGGCGTCATCGGTGCATAAAATAGCGATATCAACTTTTTGGGTTTTATCGTCCTCGCGTCCGAAGGTTTTGACCTCGTGCTCTATGGGCATGCGAGCCAGCTCTTTCATCATCAGGCGGCCCACTATGCCGCCCGCGCCGTAAACGCCTATTGTTTTTTTCATGAAATTACCGTCCCGACTTCGCCGGTTTTATAATAAACTATTTTGATTTTTATATTTTTTTGTTTGGCGAGTTTTATGGCGTCAGGGTGCAGCACGTTTGCGCCTTCCAAAGCCATTTTATACATCACGTCAAAATCCACCAGATTAAGTTTTTGCGCGTCCGCGTTTTTATTCGGGTCTTTGCTGTAAACGCCGTCAACATCCTTTATCATTTCAACATAAGGCGCGCCGAGCTCGCTGGCGATAAAGACGGCTGAAACGTCGCTTCCGCCGCGTTTGAGCGTAGTGATTTCCCTGTGCTCGCCAATGCCCTGAAAGCCGGCTATTATCGGTATATGCTTTTGCTCCAGCTCTTTTTGCAGGCGATCGTTTGAGAGATCTTTAATATCCGCGCCCGCGTGCTGCGCCGTGGTGGTAAGCCCTATTTGGGAGCCGGTCAGCGAAACCGCGGGCAGCCCCGCGTTGTTCAAAGCTATGGCAAGAAGGGCGACGCTGATTCTCTCCCCCGTCGTAATTAACATATCCAGCTCGCGCTTGTTTGGGTTTGAGCAGAAGGAATAGGCATTATCCAAAAGTATATCCGTCATATTGCCGTTGGCTGAGGCCACTATTACCGGTATTATGCCCGCCTGATATCGCTGCTTTATAAGATTTACGGCCAGCAAAATCTTTTCCTTATTGGCCAAAGTATTGCCGCCGAATTTCAGCACAGAAATATTTTTTATATAATTTCTATTTTGACCTAAGGAATCGTAAGCGTCGCCGATGTTATTATGACGTAAATTTTCAGTTTGCTCGCTGAGTATTTCCCTGTAGGTTTTGCGCCTTCTTATAACGGAGAAATTACTGCCGTCAACCAGGATTTCAGGCGCAAGCGGGCGAGAATTGTAAGTAGAACTCATGCTTGAGCCGTAAGCTCCGGCGTCCATAATGGCGACGAGCTCCCCGCGTTTAAGAGCAGGCAGAAGTCTGGCTTTGGCAAAGACATCGCTGCTTTCGCAGACGCCGCCCACAACGTCTACTTTTTTGGAGGGCCTGCCGCGCTTTGCGCACGGGACTATTTCGTGCCATGCGTCATAAAGGGCCGGCCGCGCCAAATCGTTCATTGCGGCGTCTATGACAAGGAAATTTTTATCAGTTCCTTTTTTGTTGTACAATACTTTTGACACCAATATTCCGCAATCGGCGACAAGCCTTCTGCCGGGCTCTATGATAATTTTTTTGCCAAAACGTTTGAAATATTTGTTTACGAGCCTGCCGTAATCTTCCGCCGCAATGGCTTTGTCTTTTGCGTAATTATACGATATGCCAAGCCCTCCGCCCAAATCTATGTTTTGCACGGGAATATTTTCTTTTTCAAGCCGCTCCACATATCCGGCGAGCCTTTCAAACGCCTGTCCGAACGGTTTTAAACTCATTATTTGCGAGCCGATGTGAATGGATATGCCCTTAACCGCAATGCCTTTCATCTTGGAGGCTTTTTTATAAAGCTCCAATGCCTGCGGCCACGCAATGCCGAATTTGTTTTCAGCTTTGCCGGTAGTGATTTTTTTGTGGGTTTTCGCGTCAACATCAGGGTTTACCCTTATGCCTATATTCGCGCGGGACGAAGTTTTTACGGCGATTTGATTTATAACCTCAAGCTCTTCTTCGGACTCCACGTTTATTTGTTTTATGCCAAGATGGATTGCCAAAGTGAGCGCGTTTTCGGTCTTGCCGACGCTGTTAAAAACTATCTTTTCAGCCGGAACGCCGCATTTAAGGGCAAGCATAAGCTCTCCTCTTGAAGTCACGTCCGCGCCGCAGCCTTGCTCGGCAAGCAGCCTGACAATCGCCGCGTTGGAGTTTGCTTTCACCGCATAGCAAATATCGGCCTCCGGCAAAGCGTTTCTGAGTTCATCGCAGTTTGAAAGAAGAGTTTTTTTGCTGTAACAGTAAAACGGCGTGACAAACTCTTTTACAAGCTCCTGCGCGCTTATGTCTTCTATCTGCAGAAGATTATTTTTATATTTTAATTTCATTGTTATCCTCTCATTTTGATTATTATTTATGCGTCCTTTCGCGTTTTGCTGATATATGCTGCCTCATCTCCGTAAAAATAAAAACCCCCGTCGTTAAACGGGGGTTGTGCTGCTCATTTTTAATTTAACCGATTGTGCTAAAACCGTTTACCCTCGTTTACGAACGCAGAAAATCCAAGCGCTTTATAGAACTCTTATCTTTCAACTGCTTGGCAAAGGGTTTTATATTAGTATTCATTTTTTATTTATTTTGTAACTTTGATTTTAAATATTATACCAAATTATACCAAAATTATTTTTTGCGCGCAAGAATAATATGGAGAATCCTCTTTAAGAAACCTTTCTCCTCCACTTTAACCTCAGACTGCGGCCTATTTCCCCCTACTCTTTGGGCCTATTTCCTTTTAACTACTTAATACTACTATTCACCCCTTTCACCAAAGATAATGCTTCAAAATTAGCATATATAGAAAGCTTCTTAAATATGAACAAAATAACTAATAACTTCACCTTCTCTATAGATTTTTAGTAATATATGTTGTTTTAGATTTTCTAACGCGCAATAAACG
>JAIRLH010000127.1 GCA_031259485.1 Elusimicrobiota bacterium | reverse complement strand
CCTACACGTCGCTCTTCCGATCTCCCCACGCGAAAGCCGCAAAACCTATTAGCGGTATCGTAAGGCCGGCTTTGGCGACAAAAGCCTGCAAATCCGGCAGAAACGGGAAAGCGAGGTTTACCAGAGACGACAAAAATAAACCGGTAGCCATAACGGCGCGGATATTACATCTGTCGGCCAAAACGCCGCTGAGAAATTTGCCTATGCCGTATGTAAGATAAATAGTGGTGCCTATCATGCCTAACTGTATGACGTCAAAACCGAAGTTTGCTTTAAGCGCGGGTTTTACGAAGTCAAGATTTTTGCGGGTGAAATAATACAGAGCGTATCCGAAGTACATACCGAAGAACATCTTTATACGCCACATCGTGTATTGCCGCTTGATTGCCTTTTCATCGGTAAGCGAGGGTTTTGCGTCGGGGAGGGGCTTCATCCAGCTGATTAATTTTGCGAACATGTCTTCTCCTGTTGCGTGAATTTAAATCATATAATTGCATTCTAACATATATTTTGCGGACAATCAAAATTATTTTTTTACCTTGCGTACGGTTAGAAGATATACCGGTATGCCGGCGGCATAAAAGGCCGTTGCCGTCAGCAGATATTTGATATTGGCCGCGTATATCAGCCACAGAGCGTAAATTGCGCCGAAGATTCCCGTCAGCAACGCGGCGCGGCGGGTTATGCCGGCGCATTCATGGAAATCTTTCGCGGCCGATAACTTCCATAAATAAAGCGCGGTTATAAGGTAAACGGGCATTACCATTACGCCGGTTATGCTTATCATCAAGTTCCAAGCGTGCTCCGAGAAATAGGCCAAGACCAAAGCGGCCTGCGTTAGCGCGGCCGTCGTCATAATGGAAAACGCGGGCGCGCCCCTGCCGTTAACCGCCGTAAAACGCGCGGGGAAACCCGCCCCTCCTTTTGCCGCCGCGTAAGGGATATCGGAAGCGATTATAAACCACGCCATCCACGAGAATAAAACCGATAATATAAGCCCGCACACCATCAGCCACATGCCAAACTTTCCCATGACGTGTTCCAGCACGCCCGCCGTGGAAGGATTTTGCAGCGAAGCCAGCTCCGCCCGCGGCATAATGCCAAACGGCAAAACGGATATAAGCACATAAAGCGCGAAGCACGCCGCAAAAGCGCGAAGCGTTATTTTGGGCACGTCGGCAGCGCCGCGCGCCGCGCTGCCCGATATTGCCGCAGCGGATTCTATGCCTACAAAACACCAGAGCGTTATCATCATTGTGCCCTTTACCTGCGCCAGCACTTCGCCCGCGCCGAGACGGCCAAAGAGCAGGTTTTTTATATCGGGCAAAATAATATCCGCGCGGAAGGCAAACGCGCAAGCCGCGACAAAAATCAGTATCGGTATAAATTTGCAGACTGTGCCCGCGAAATTTACCGCCGCGGCCGTTTTTATGCCGCGCAGGCTCAGCAGCGCGAAAGCCCAAACCACCGCCGTGGAAAGTATGAAAGAGTTAAGATTGTTCCCCCCCTCAAAATGCGGCGGGAAGAAGTGGTTTAACGCCTCCATCAGTATTACCGCGTATCCCGTGTTGGCGAAAATATTGCACAGCCAGTAGCCCCACGCGCAAAGAAAGCCCGTCTGCCGGCCGAAGCCGTCCTGAGCGTAGGAATACAGGCCCGCGGTCAGCCGCGGCCTGAGCCGCGCGACCATACAGAAAGTCGACGCTATGCAAAACATGCCCGCGCCCGTGATAACCCAGGCCAGCAGCACCGCGCCGGCACCGGCGTCCTGCGCCATGTTCTGCGGCAGGGAAAACACGCCCGAGCCCACCATCGCGCTGACCGCTACCGCGGCCAGCGTCCACACGCCGAGTTTGGTATTGTTTTTTGCGGACAAAGTTTCAGATTCTTCTGTCATTTTTTGTTCTTTTGCACCTCGCATTTAAAAATAATTAAAAATTATTCGGCATTATCCGTTGACAAACGGCGGATAATTCCTTCCTTCATTGGGGGAAGCGCCGCGAATAGGCGTAGGGGGCAATATTGTCGCCGCTTTGTTTTACAACGGCCATTTATCCCTGCCCCCGCTTCGGGTCTATTGAACCTTCGCGGAGAATTAAAAAAATGCGCTGAAATAATTTTCAATAAATAATGTTAAAAATTTTACAAAATAAAAATATATTTTGCACGAAGAATTTTTTAGGCGCAAAAAAACCGCGCCCCTTTCCTTTAAAAGGGGCGCGGCATGCAACCTAGATTACACTAAGATTTAAAACTTAACTATCATGCCCAGCTGACCGCTGTAAGCCCTGCTGCGCTCGTTGCCGAGATCGTCAGCGACATTGGTCAGGTAAGACACGCCGCCGTGGAGCTCAACGTATTCGTTGAGGGCGTATTTCGCCACCAAATCAAATTCGTTGGCAACCCATTCGGCATTGTCTTTATCGCCCATGCTCAAGGCATAGTAGTCAACCGCGAAGTTAAACTTGCTCAAAGAAGGCAGTTTAAAATCAACGCCGGCGTTCACGATATTCGCATTGGCTGGGTCTTGATAGAATACAGGCCGTCCAAAGAAAATACCCGGGGCATAGTTGCCGAAGGCGACAAAATCTTTCTCAGCGCGGACATAAGTCAGCCTGGGGGTAAGATCAACATTTTCGGTGGCTACTTTCAGGGCCGCGTCTGCTTTTACCATCCAGCCCTCGTTGTTATACTGGAAGTACTGGTGGCCCTTGTAGTTCTTGGCGAACTCTACGCCGATGTTGAGCGCGTCGTCAGTATAGGCGGCTTTTGCGCCCCACAGACCAACATGTTGGATTGGGATTGCTATCCCGTTATACGAGCCATACCTAAAATCATACAGGTAGGCCTGCAAAGACAGGGTTTCATTGACGAAATATTTGCCGTCAATGCCGAGCACGCTTTCATCAACGTCGCCGTTTCCATATTCAGCGACTTTGGAATAAACAAGGTTTGCCAAGAAGTTGTCGGAATTATATGCAAGCAACGCGCCGTCAATGGAGACTATGTCTGGCGTGGAACCAACTCTTCCCATAGTGGTTGGAATTCTGCCCCTGTAGTGGGTGGGTCCGAAGTAAACAACCGCGCTCTTTTCGTCGCCGTAGAACTGGCGGCCGACTTTCAATTCAAAAGCGTTGAAAACATTCGCCACGCTGACATACGCTTCCGCAACGCTTATGCGTTGAAAATAATCCTCAAGCGTGGCACCGCTGTCTTTCTTGTTGTCAGTGCCCCAATAATTGGAGCTGGCGAACGTGATATTGGCTTTTACGTCTTCCACCAGGTCGGCGCCGAAGCCGAAGAGAAGCCTGCTGGAAACGTCCCTTGAGCTGCCGGCCGCATTGCGGGACAGCGTGCCGATGGTCTGTATTTCACCGGTGGTTTCTACATTGTTAAATATGCTGCCTGCCGTCGCCGGTACGAAAAGGGCCGAAGCAAGAAGCACAGCTAATAACTTTTTCATCCTGTTTCCTCCTGTAACATACACGGCTTTTACGGGCCGCGCAGTTAAGTTTAATTATTACACTAATAGTTTACAGAATTTATAAAAGGATTGTCAATAATGTGTTTTTATTGTTTGCGGCCGTCCGAAATTATGCCTGCTTTTTTAGGCCGGATTTTTTATGCGGTTTTTTGCCGTAGTCGTTTATGGAAATATATAACGGCAAATACCCCTCTGCGTATTGAACGGCCGCCGCCGTATTTATCAAGCGCGACAATTTGATAAGGTAATGCTTTGGCTATTTAATATAAGCCGCGCGTTTTTTGTATTTATTGTGGAAATACCTGTGAGCGATTTCGCTGTTTGGCGCTTTGGCAAACTCTCTGTATATCAGCTGCACCTGCGGGTTCAGGTGGGAGCAGCGTTCTTTTTGTTGCCTGTCGTCCTCATATAAACCCGCCGCGCGTTTTTTGCGCAGCTCGTTTGTGACGCCGTAAGGCTGCCCGCCGCCGCCCACGCAGCCGCCCTGGCAGGCCATCACTTCAATAAAGTGATACGGCGGCTCCTTGCCGGCGGCTTTGGCCCGCGCCACCTGATTGATTATCTGGTCAACATTGGCCAGCCCGTGCGCCACGGCTATGCGGATTTTTGCGCCCGCTACGTCAAGCTCCGCCTCTTTAATGCCTTTTAGTCCGCGCGCTTCTTTAAGTTCTAAGGACGGCATTTCCCTGCCGGTAACCATATAATAAGCCGTTCTTACCGCGGCCTCCATAACGCCGCCCGTCGCGCCGAAGATGGTGCCCGCGCCCGTGTAGTGGCCCAGAATGCTGTCGGCCTGCGCGTCTTCAAGTTTCTCAAAGTCTATGCCGGCCTGCTTTATCATGCGCGCCAATTCGCGGGTAGTCAGCGATACGTCTATATCCTGATAGCCGGAGGAGAACATATCGTCGCCCCTGCTTATCTCGTATTTCTTGGCCGTGCACGGCATTATGGAGACCATGAAAATTTTTGAAGGATCAATCTTTTCCTTCGCGGCGTAATAGGTCTTGGAGAGCACGCCCATGATCTCCTGCGGGCTCTTGCAGGTGGAAAAATTATCCACCATATCGCCGCGGTATTTCTCCAGAAAGTCAACCCACGCGGGGCAGCAGCTTGTAATAAGCGGCAGTTCCCGCGGTTTTGAGGTAAGTTTTTTGACGAATTCCCCCGCCTCTTCCATAATGGTTACGTCGGCGGAAAAGTTAGTGTCAAACACCGCTTTAAAGCCCAGTCTTTTGAGCGCGGCGTAAAGCTTTTTTGTAAGGTTCGCGCCTACGGGATAGCCGAAGGCCTCCCCTATCGCCACGCGCACGGCGGGCGCTATCTGCACGACGGGGTATTTATCCTCGGCGCGCAGGCCGTCCCAGACTTTTTGCGTATCGTCGTGCTCCACAATCGCGCCCACGGGGCAGTGGTTGGAGCACTGTCCGCATTTGACGCACGGGGAATCGGCAAGGTTGATTTCCCCCGCCGGCGAAAGTTTCGTATTAATGCCGCGCGATAGGAAGGATAAAGCCCACACGTTCTGGTGCTTTTGGCATACGTTGACGCAGCGGCCGCACAAAACGCATTTGGAGCCCTCTATAACGATAGTTTTGGTGCTGTCGTCAAATTTATGCTGGCGGCGGTCTACGATGGAGGGAAAATATTCGTCCCGTATCCCGAAGTCGGCGGAGAGTTTTTGCAGCTCGCAGTCCTGATTGCGCGCGCAGACGAGGCAGTCCTTGGGGTGGTTGGATAAAATTAATTCCAGAACTGTGCGGCGCACCGCCACGATTTCCGGGTCGTGCGTCGTGATTTCCATGCCTTCTTCCACCAGCGTGCTGCACGCGCGCAGCATTTTGGCCGAGCCTTTTACCTTAACTATGCAGATGCCGCAGGCGGAAGTCGCCTCCAAATCCGCGTGCTTGCACAGGACCGGGATTTTTACGTTCGCCAGTTTTGCCGCGTCAAGTATGCTTGTGCCGCGGGCTACTTCCACCTGCTGTCCGTTGATGACGGCTTTAATCATAATTATCCCCTCCTCACGGCGTTGAATTTGCACGCCGCGTAGCATTGTCCGCATTTTATGCATTTGCTCTGGTCTATGGAATGCGGCGAGCGCAGCTCCCCGCTGACGCACTGCGCGGGGCACGCGCGTTTGCACGCGCCGCAGCCCACGCAGTTTGATTTGACGATTTCAAAACCTACGAGTTTCGCGCAGCGGCCCGTGGGGCAGTGCTTATTGTTTATATGTTCTTCGTATTCATGCCGGAAGTAGCGCAGCGTGGACATAACGGGGTTGGGCGCTGTCTGCCCAAGCCCGCAGAGCGAGGCCTTTTGCATTGCCGTCGCGAGCTTTTGCAGCCTTTCAATATCGCCGGCTTCGCCCTGTCCGTCGGTTATGCGTTTTAGGATTTGCAGCATCTGGTAGCCGCCTATCCTGCACGGGGCGCATTTGCCGCAGGATTCGTCAACGCAGAAGTCAAGGTAGAATTTTGCAATGTCAACCATGCAGTCCGTCTCGTCCATCACTATAAATCCGCCGGAGCCCATGATGGAGCCGATTTGCTGCAGGCTTTCGTAAGTTATCGGCATTTCCATATTTTCGCCGCTGATTACGCCGCCCGAAGGCCCGCCCGTCTGCACGGCTTTGACTTTATCGCCCTTAAGCGGCCCGCCGCCGATTTCGTAAACGATGTCTTTGACAGGCATGCCCAAAGATATTTCTATAAGGCCGCTGTTTTTGCTTTTGCCCGTCATTGCGAATACTTTTGTGCCCGGGCTCTTTTCAGTGCCGAAACCAGAGTACCATTTGCCGCCTTTATTTATTATATAAGGCACATTGGCCAGCGTTTCCACGTTATTGATTGCGCTGGGTTTGCCCCACAGTCCGCTTTGCGACGGGAAGGGCGGTTTGGGCCGCGGCATGCCGCGGCTGCCTTCAAGCGAGGCGATTAGAGCCGTTTCTTCGCCGCAGACGAAAGCGCCCGCGCCGTAGCGGATTTCCAAATCATAACCGAAACCGCTGTCAAAAATATTTTTGCCGAGGATGCCCAGCTTATAGCACTCGTCTATGCCTTTTTGCACCTTCTTGGCGGCAAGCGGGTATTCCGCGCGGATATAAAAGATGCCCTTTTGAGCGCCTATCGCGAGGCCCGCGATTATCATGCCCTCTATGACGGCGTGCGGATTGCCTTCAAGAAGAGAACGGTCCATATAAGCCCCCGGGTCGCCCTCGTCGGCGTTGCAAATCATGTACTTTTCGCCGCCCGCCTGCTTTCTTGTGCTTTCCCACTTAAGCCACGTAGGGAAACCGCCGCCGCCGCGGCCGCGCAGTCCGCCGGTTTTCATTTCGGCTATCACGCCTTCCGGGCCTATGCCGAGCGCTTTTTGCAGCGCGCCGTATCCGCCTTTGGCTATGTATTCGTTTATATCCTCGGGGTTGAGTTTTCCGCAGTCTGATAAAAGCACGCGCGTTTGCTTTTGATAGAAGGGAATGTCTTTTTCCCCCTCGCAGCGCCGGTTGGTTTTGGGGTTGAGGTACAGCAGCCGCTCCACGACTTTGCCTTGGCGCAGCGTTGTTTCAATGATTTCGGGCACGTCCTCGGCGCGGACTTTGGTGTAAAGCGCGCCCGCGACGTTTACAAGCGGCCCCTGCGCGCAGAAACCCTGACAGCCGCTTTTGCAGAGATAGAGCGAGCTTTCATAACATGAGGGCGTGATTTCAAGGCAAAAATTTACGCCGGTTTTTGCCAGCTCGTTTTTGAACGCTTCATAAACTTTTTGCGAACCCTGGGCCAGACAGCCGGAATCCCCGCAAATCGTGATTCGTTTGCCAATTTTCTTATAATTTTGCTCAAACTGCTGACGGATTTGCGCAAGATTTGCCGCGCCGTCGCGCGAAATCGGGCGATTTATTGAAATTTTATCGGGCATTTTGTTCGTCCCCCTTGGCAATTTCGCGCAATATTGAGGGTATATCCGCCGGCTTGACATGCCCGTGGATTTTACCGTTTACCGTCATAACCGGCGCCAGCACGCAACACCCCAAACAGCGTAGAGCCGCCACGGAGAAGCTGCCGTCGGACGTTGTATCGCCCGCGTTGATGCCGAGCTCGGTTTCCAGCGCCTTGATAAGCTCCTGCGCGCCTTTAAGATAGCACGCCGTCCCGGTGCATACGGCTATCTGGTGCCTGGCGGGCGCGGAGAGTTTGAAAAAGTGATAAAAAGTGAGAACTTCGTAAATTTTTGCCAGCGGGATTTTGGCGCGCGAGGCGATTTCCATAGCCGCGCCGCGCGGCACATAGCCGAACTTATCCTGCACGGCGTGCAGCATCATCACGAGGCTGCCCTTTACGTCTTTCCATTTGTCTATAATTGCATTTAGTTCTTCGTTTGAAGCGTTTGGCATGGGCCATACTCCTTCCGTCAGCTGTTTTTTATTTTTTTATCTGCGGTTCCACGACGACCGGCAAAGGTATCTGCCCCAAAGGGGTGTCAAAATATATATTGCCGGCTAATTTATATTTCAAAGCTATGCTGTTTGTAGCCACAAGGCCCGCGATATTCTTGCCTATGGACGCAAAGGGCAGCGTAAGCTTTGCCCGCGCTATTGCCGTTGACGCGGGCGCGACTTCCATCGCGCCGAAGGAAATATCGCTTACGGCATTGTCGTTTATGTATATTTTGCCTTCAAAGCGGTTCATTTTTGCGGGCGTTGTTTTGCTCTTGTTGCTTACCGCCATGGCGACATTCATACCGACGCTTAAGAAGCCGGCGTCGGTAACTTCAACGCCGGCGAGCGCGTATTCGCAGTTGACGGCCGCCTGCTGGATATTCTGCACGGCGGAGCACGCCGCCAACTGGAGGAATATAAAAAACGTCAAAAATAAATTTTTAATCACCGCGTTTGCACAGCTCCGGTTTTAATAATCTATCCATATTATAGTAATAACTTTTTTATAAAGCAAATATTACTCAGCCGCCGTTATCGCAAGGACATGTTTTATTTAAGCAAAATAGTCGCAGAATCCGGACCGAGTCCATAACTTAAAAAATTTTTCTTATGAGGAGGATAAACTTCACCGCTTATTCCCCAAAAGCACAGAGTTATTATTTTACGGAATGTCCGAGTTAAACGCAGAGCATTATCTTAATCCGTCATTGCGAGCCGGGCCACAGCGAAGAAAAGGCGGGGTCATTCCCCTTTTCTCAAACTTGTCCCCAAAGGTTTTAATCGGAGAAGGGGTGGACGCGGTGGTACGCGGACAGGGTA
>JAIRLH010000104.1 GCA_031259485.1 Elusimicrobiota bacterium | reverse complement strand
GTTGACCACAGTCCCGAACGCGCCGCCGATGATAATGCCGACGGCCATATCAAGCATATTTCCTTTGACGGCAAAATCGCGGAATTCCTTAATAATATTTTTTATCATATAACCCTCGCGGAATAAATATCCCCAATATTTGAAGCGGGAAACGCAATATCTTCCCCTCACCTCGGCCCTCTCCCATGCGGGGGGAGAGGGAGGCGCGACAGCCTACTTACCAAAGACTATTTTTATGACTTCGTCCATGTGGCTAACGGGGATAAGGTTTAAATCTTTCCGTATTTGCTCGGGGATTTCGCTTACATCCTTCTCGTTAGTCTTCGGATACAGTATAGTCTTTATGCCTTCGCGATAAGCGGCTAAAAACTTTTCCTTAAGGCCGCCCACAGGCAGAACACGGCCGGTGATTGTTATTTCGCCGGTCATGGCAATGCCTTTTTTGACGGGCTTATTGCCGAGCAAACTTATCAGGGCCGTGCAGATGGCGGTACCGGCGGAGGGCCCGTCCTTGGGCACGGCACCCTCGGGGAAGTGCAGATGAAAGTCCGTCTTGTCAAAATTCAGATTTTTGCCGTATCCTTTGCTGCGCGCGTAGGTGAGCGCGGCGCGCACGCTTTCTTTCATAACGTCGCCCAGTTTGCCGGTAAGGATAAGCTGACCTTTGCCGTCAAACTTTGTGGCTTCAATGGTCAGCGTTTCTCCGCCCACGGAAGTCCACGCCAGACCGGTTGATATGCCCACGCCGTTGGGCTGTGTGCTGAAATTAGCGTACTTGGGCACGCCCAGGAAGCCGTGAAGATTTTTGGCGTTTATCTTTATAGGCTTACCCGTCTCTACATACTGTTTTGCCGCTTTGCGGCATATGGTGCCGATTTCGCGCTCAAAATTGCGCACGCCGGCCTCGCGCACGTAATCCTTCATTATGAGGTCAAGCGCGGGCGTGTCTATGCTTAAGGATTTTGCTTCAAGCCCGTGCTCTTTCATCTGGCGCGGGATTAAATAATTGCGCGCTATTTCGCGCTTTTCATAATGCGTGTAGCCCGAAAATTCTATAATTTCCAGCCTGTCGCGCAGCGTCGCGGGTATGCCCGAGAGCGAGTTGGCCGTAGTTATAAACATTACCTTTGAGACGTCAAAAGGCACGTCAAGATAATGGTCGGTAAAATCCTTGTTCTGCTCCGGGTCAAGCAGTTCAAGCAGAGCCGCGGCAGGGTCGCCCCGCCAGTCGGAACCCATTTTGTCAATCTCGTCCAGCAGGAAAACGGGATTATTTGTCTTGGCTTTGCTTATGCCCTGTATTATGCGCCCGGGCATGGAGCCGATATAAGTGCGTCTGTGGCCCCTTATTTCGCTCTCGTCCCTAACTCCGCCCAGAGACATGCGCACAAATTTGCGGCCGATGCTTTCCGCTATGGACTTGGCGATGGAGGTTTTGCCCACGCCCGGGGGGCCCACGAAGCACAAAACGGGCCCGCGCAGACTTTTTGTCAGCTTGCGCACGGCGATATATTCCAAAATGCGCTCTTTGACTTTTTCAAGGCCGTAGTGCTGATCGTCCAGGATTTTTTTGGCTTTGGCTATGTCAAGCACGTCTTCGGTCTGCGCGTTCCACGGCATGTTTATAAGCCAGTCCAAAAAGGTTTTAGAGACCGTCGCCTCTGGCGAGAACGGGGCCATTTTTGAGAGCCTCTCCAGCTCCTTTTCGGCCGTTTCGGCGGCGTGTTTGGGCAAGCCGTTCTTTTTGATTTTGGCCTTCATGTCGTCAATATCTTTCTGGAAGTCGTCCTTCTGGCGCAGCTCTTTTTGTATGGCTTTCATCTGCTCGTTAAGATAATATTCTTTCTGCGATTTTTCTATCTGGCTGCGCACTTTGGAGTGGATTTTCTCCTCCAGTCCTATAATTTCCACTTCGCTTGCGAGCAGTTTTAAAAGTTTTTCAAGCCGCTGTTTTACGTTAACGGTTTCAAGTATGTCCTGCCTGTCCTGCGTTTTGACTATTATGTTTGAAGCAATGGTATCGGCCAGTTTTGAAGGTTCGTCAATTTTACGCAGGAAAGACACGCCCTCTATCGCAATGCGTTTTGTTACCATGGCGTATTCCTCAAACTGGTCAAGCGTCTGGCGCATGAGGGCAAGTATTTCCGCGTCGGCGGGAGTATTGTCAACTGGGTAATCCGCCTCGGCATACCAAGAGCCGGCCACGGGATTGTATTCCAGCTTGGTCAGTTTTGCGCGGGCCACTCCCTGCAAAAAGACTTTCATGCTGCCGTCGGGCATTTTGAGGGACTGCGTTATCTGCGCCAACACGCCGAAGTTATAAAGATCATGCGCTTTAGGGTCGGATACCTCGGCCGCTTTTTGCGATACCGCTATGAGATATTTGCCCGTGGCGCCCAAGGCAAGCTCTACCGCCGCGACGGATTTTTTGCGGTCAACGGAAATGGGCAGGCTCATGCCCGGGAACATAACCACGTCGCGTATGGCTATGGCCGGAAGGCTTTTGGGGGTATCTGCGGAATCGTTTTTTATATCGTTTATCATGTTCATAATCGTTTTACTCCTCGTCGGCGCGGCCGCTTTTAAGTGATGGTTATACGCCGCTGCATATATTATAAACAATTTTAGCAAATAAAGCAAGCGTTTGCTAATTTTGAAGCATTACCTTTGGTGAAAGGGGGGATAGTAGTATTAAGTAGTTAAAAGGAAATAGGCCCAAAGAGTAGGGGGAAATAGGACTTAAGGCCCTTGTCGGGTAAGATCAGAATTGGATAAAGTATATAAAGAGGATTTGAAATTGAATAATATGAAAACGCCGAAAACATTAATATTTTATTTAAAAGAACTTGCGTGCATAACGGTCTCTTTCTTGTTG
>JAIRLH010000072.1 GCA_031259485.1 Elusimicrobiota bacterium | reverse complement strand
TAGCTCAACCGGATAGAGCATCGGTCTTCGGAACCGAGGGTTGCAGGTTCAACTCCTGTCCGGAGCATTTTCTGGGGGCGTTTTTATGAAATCAATTAAAAGTTCGGGCAGCGCGGTTTGCCCCGACGGGTGCGAGCCTTTTGATGCCGAGTTTTGGACATTAATCGGCGCGGACGAAGACGAAAGTTTAAAGCAGGCGCTGCTCGGCGGCGAACTTAATCTTGTCCGCTGCCCCGAGTGCGGCAAATTTTTCTACCACGACCGCGATATAATTTACTTTGACCCGCCGGCCCAGCTTTTGGCTTTCGTCGCGCCGAACGCCGGCAAAAAAGATTTTGACAAAGTCAAAGCCAAAATGCAGGCGGATTTTAAGCTGCTGAAAGAAAACCTTGCCAGTCTGAATATTGACTACGCGCCCTTTTACCTCCGCACTCTGGAGGAGCTTAAAGCTATGCTTGATTATGAGGCTAAAATAAGCGAGCAGAGCGAGGTTATAGCAGCCTTCGCCGCGCAGCGGGGCTTCAAACTTGCGCCGCTGCGTCGCGCCGATGCGCGCGCGAATGGCTGGCCGTTTTATATCCCCGTCGCCGGCGCGGATTACAATAAGGAAGCCGTGCTTAAAGCATCAAAAGAAGTGTTGGCCCAGAATCCGGACATGGGGCTGCTTGCGGCTTTCATAAAAGGCATTTCAGCCGGCGAGCCGCTGCCGCCAAGGATATAAAAATGCGCGCAAACAATAACAAAGTGCAGCTCAAAATACTCGCGGCCGTCGGCGCGGCGGCAGCGCGCGCGGGCATTAAGGCGTGGGCGGCGGGCGGTTTCGCGCGGGATTATTATCTGGGCAAAAACACTTTTGACATTGACGTTTGCGCGCTGGGCGACGCGCGGCCGCTGGCGGATTTCTGTATAAAAACCTACGGCGCGCAGGCTATTTATTTTAAGAATTTCGGCACGGCGCGCGTTGTTTTTGCCGGAGGCCTTAAGCTGGATTTTGTGCGCTGCCGCAAGGAAGTTTACGATAAGCCCGCCGCGCTGCCGCGCGTGAGCCCGGGCAATCTCGCCGACGATTTGTACCGGCGCGACTTTACCGCGAACGCCTGGGCTTTAAGCCTGCTGCCGTATGAATTTTTGAAAAGTTTTGATTTATTTGAATCCCGCGCGGCGATAGACGCGGGGCTCGTAAAAATTCTGCACCCCAAAAGTTTTGAGGACGACCCGACCCGCGTTTTCCGCGCTTTGCGCTTTTGCGCGCGCTTTGGCTGGAGGCTTGAGACGGAGACGGAAAAGCTGCTTAAGGCCTGCGTGCGCGGAGGGTTTATCAGCCTGCTTTCGCGCGAGCGCGTGAGGCAGGAACTTATAAAAATTCTGGAAGAAAACAACCCGCTGCCATGCTTAAAGCTGGCCGCAGAATACGGCGCGCTTAAATTTATTTACGCGGGCCTAAAATGTCCGCCGGCCCTCGCCGAAGTTAAAGGTCTGCCCGCGCGGCTTACGCTGCTCTGCCTCGCGCTTGGCGGAAAGGGCGCGGATTTTCTAAAATCGCTGCGTTTGGAGCGCGGACTTTATAAAGAATGCGCCGCCGTCGTTGACTTTTTTGCCGGTAAACAGGCTCTGGCGCATCCGCTGAGCGCAGAGCAAAAAAAGATTGTCAAATTATATGCGCCCGAACTTCCCGCCGCGGCTTTGCGCCCGCTTGTCATCGGCGGCGCCGACTTGCAAAAACGCGGCCTGCGCGGCCCCGCGCTGGGCGCGGCTCTCAAAAAAACCGCGAGCCTGCAGTTTGCCGGCAAAATAAAAACCAAAAAAGAAGCGTTAAGGTTTTTATAAATCAACGTCAATGCCAACGGGCGCGTGGTCGGAGCCCGGCACATCGCTTAAGATGTAGGCGTTTTTGACTTTCTTGGCGCAGCCCTCGTCAACCATAAAATAATCCAGCCGCCAGCCCACATTGCGCGAGCGCGCCGCGGTTTTATAATCCCACCATGTATACTGGCGCGGCTCATGGCTGAACATTCTGAAAGTATCCACCAACCCGCCGCCGAAAAACTTATCCAGCCACGCCCTTTCGCGCGGCAGGAAGCCCGTGGTCTTCAGGTTTTGTTCGGGGTGCTCAAGGTCAATTTCTTTATGCGCGGTATTAAGGTCGCCGCAGCAGATTACGTGCTTTTCTTTCATCAGCTTTTTGCAGAGTTTGAAAAAGGCTTCATAGTAGCGCAGCTTGTAGTCAATCCTGTGCTCGCCCTGGCCGCCGTTGGGGAAGTATATGGTCATAAAGTAAAACCGCGGGTAAGTAAGCAGGATAAAGCGGCCCTCCGCGTCAAATTCTTCCGAGCCCAGAGTATAGGAAACTTCCAGCGGCTTTTCCCTGCAATATACGCCAACGCCGCTGTAGCCTTTGCGCTGCGGCGCGGAAAAATAGCTGAAATACCCGGGCAGGGCGCGCAGGTTCGGGGGCACCTGCTCCGGCGAGGCCTTGGTTTCCTGCAATCCTATTATAAAGGGGGATTCTTTTATCAGCCAGTCCGAAAATCCCTTTTTTTCTATGGCCCTTATGCCGTTGACGTTCCACGATAGAAATTTCTTTGTCATAATTTAACGGATTACTTCGCATTCGCCCGCAATGGCGGCAAAAGCAAAAATAAGCTAAAACTAATATATCTCGCAATTTAATATAATAACATTTTAGGAAAGAATAAAGGAGTTTTTACATGAGAAAAGGCAGATATTTTTTGACTTCGGAATCCGTCAGCGAAGGCCACCCCGACAAAGTGTGCGACCAGATTTCGGACGCCGTGCTTGACGCGATTTTATCCAAAGATAAAAACGCGCGCGTGGCATGCGAGACTTATATCACGCGCGGCATGGTTGTCGTGGGGGGAGTAATTACGACCGCCACCTGGGCCGATATCGACGGCATCGCGCGCAAAACGATAAAGGATATAGGCTATACCGACCCTAAGTACGGCTTTAACGGCGACACCTGCGCGGTAATTAACGTGATAGGCCGCCAGTCGCCCGACATCAGCCAGGGCGTAGATACCGGCGGCGCGGGGGACCAGGGTTTTATGGTCGGCTACGCGTGCAAAGAAACGCCGCAGTACATGCCGCTGCCGCTGCAGCTTGCGCATGAAATTCTTCTGCGGCTGGCAGGCCTGCGCAAAAATAAAGTTTTAAATTATATCGGGCCGGATTCCAAATCACAGATAACCGTTGAATATCGCGACGGCAAACCCATGCGCGTGGATACGGCGGTCCTCTCCACCCAGCATACCGAGGAGATTTTGGACAAAACGGGCAAAAAAATAACAGATTCTTCAAAAAGAGAACTTATAGAAAATGCGGTCTTACCTGTAATCGGCAAATGGGCCGACGCGAAAACAAAATATCTTATAAATCCGACGGGCAAATTCGTCATCGGCGGCCCGCAGAGCGATACGGGCATGACGGGCCGTAAAATCATCGTCGATACTTACGGCGGCCGCTGCCCGCACGGCGGCGGCGCCTTCAGCGGCAAAGACGCGACTAAGGTTGACCGCTCGGCCGCGTATATGGCGCGCTATATCGCAAAGAACGTCGTGGCCGGCGGCGTTGCGCATGAGTGCACGACGCAAATCGCCTATGCCATCGGCAAAGCGGAACCCGTGGGTTTTTACCTCGAGACCAACGGCACCGGTAAAACGCACGACGATAAAATAACGGACGTATGCAAAAAAATATTCAAAATGACGCCGCGCGCCATCATAGAGCAATTCGGCCTGCGGCGCCCTCTGTACGCCAAAACGGCGGCTTACGGGCACTTCGGTCGGGATATTTTCCCGTGGGAAAAAACGGATAAAGCCGCCCTGCTGGCAAAAATGCTGCTGAAATAACAGGGCCGGCTTAACCTTTTGCCGTCATTGTAAGCGCCATTGAAAGGCGCGCCCGAATATAGCAATCGGCGGAAGCAATCCAAAGACGTCATAGCGCGCAATGACCGCATAATAATATGGCAAAAAGAATTCTCAAAATTTTATGCAAAACCGCAGCCTGGCTTATGCTGGCCGCGGGTTTTCTGCTGTTTGCGCTGCACCTGGCTCTGCAATACCTGCTGCCGTCGGAATATATCAAAAATAAAATAACCCGCGCGCTGGAGGATTACACCAAAATGTCCGTGCGGCTGGATTATATCCGGGGCGGGCTGGGCGGCCTTCGGCTGGAAGGCCTCAGTATCCTGCCGGAGGACGGCGGCGCGCCGCTGCTAAGCGCGCAAAGCGCGCTGGCGCGCGTAGCCCCGCTTAAGTTATTGCGGGGAGAGATTTCCGTCTCCGCCGTAATAATAGACGGCCTTGCCGTGCGGGTCGAGCGCAACGGCGACGGCAGTTTTAATTTTGATAAACTTATCGCGCAGCCTGCGCCCAAGCCCGCGCAGGACCCTTCGTCCCCGTCCGCCGCGCCGTTTAATTTGCGGGTCGCGATTCTTCATGCGCGCAATTGCGCCGCCGTATATCTTGACAGGCAGAATAATATTGACATCCGCGCGGAAAATATTTTCATAGACGTGCGCAACTTTTCCTTTGCGGAAACTTTCAGCGCGTCGCTGAACGCAAATCTTTTTGCAACAGTCGGCGGCGTTAAATATGCGGACGGCGCGCCCTTGGGCCTGGCCGTATATCCCGAACTTAAAAATCTTGACATGCGGGCGGCGGGCGTACTGATAAAGCGCGCGGTGCTGAGGCTTGCGCAAAGCGGTTTTATTTTGAGCGGCTCCGTAGAAAATTTTGCCGCGCCGCAAATCAATCTGAATCTTCTGGCGCAAAGGCTGGACGCGGCCGCGTTTAAACCGTTCGCGTCAGCGCCGGATTTTTATGCGCCGCGGTTAGATTTCACGGCGGACGCGAAATTGGATTTGGCCGCGAATAAAATCACTGTGAATAGAGCCGCGCTTGATGTATTGTCGTCGTCAGTAGTTGCGGGCGGGTTTGCCGATTTCAGTTTTGAACGCCCGTATTATAATTTTAACGTCAAGGCGGATATTTTGCTTGAGCCGCTGGCCGGCGCGTTTGATATGCTGAAGCCTTATCAAATTTCCGGCGCGCTCACGGCTGCGGCGGATATCGCGCGGTCGGACATTAAAGCCTCGGCGGAGCTGAAAAACGCGGCCGTATTCCTGCCGCAGGCCGGCAAATTTACAGAAGTAAATTTTAAAGCGGAAGCGGAGAATATTAAGGATATTAAGCTGCCTTCTCTGACGGGAAAGCTCAACGGGCACGCTTTCAGCGCGCGCGCTTCGTATCTGGACAGGGGCGAGGCGGCGGACGTGAATTTATTTTTGCGCGCGGATAAAATTCTGGCCAAAACGCAGCAGCCCGCGGCGCGGCCGCCTCGGCAATCCCCGCAGCCGGCCGAGTGGCCGCTGCCGCCGCTTAACATCAAAGCGGATGTCGCAGTCGCGAATTTTGACACGCGTTATTTCAGCGGCAGCGATATCGCGTTTAAAGCCGATGTGAAAAATATCGCGCCGGATCTCGGCAAAGCCGAGGGCCGCCTCTGGTTTAACGCCGACAAAGGGCAGATTAAGGATTTGTACCGCCTGACAAACGCCAACGCGCTAACGAAGGTTTTGTTTATGTCGCTCGGCGTTGTCAGTACCGTTGTAAACGCGCTGGACGTGCTGGGCGTGCTCAAAAGCATAGGCGCGGCGGTCGCGGGCGGCGGCAAAAAAACCGAGGCCGACGACGGGGCGGACAATGGCGAAAAACTTTCCGGCAGGCTGGATTATGATATTTTCATGACGGAGCTGAATTTTAAAGCCGGCGCGGCCGAGCTGAAAAGCCTTGATTTTGCTTCTGACAAATTTTCTTTCGTGGTATCCGGCGGCATGGATTTCGCGGGCCGAAATGTTGATATGACCGTGCGCGCCGCGCCGGGCAGGGTCTCAGCCAAAGGCATAATGCCGCTTACGCTCAAAATCGGCGGCACGATTGACGAGCCCAAAGGCAGCATGAGCATGCTGGCCAGCACGGCGGCGCTCGTCAGGCAGAGTTTGCTGAACAATCCCGCGGCCAATCTTATAAAGAGCGGTTTGGGCGGTTTGCTGGGCATCGGCGGCGGGAAGGCTGCGGATCCGGCCGCCGCCGGCGCGTCCGCCGACAACGAATATATCCCGCTGCCGCAAGACGTGGAATAATCCTTATTTTAGTTGTTTTTTCTCTTTAGGAGAGAGAGTGAGACTTAGGGACGCAAGTCCCTAAGTCTGAAGAGAGATTTCATTTAAGTTGTTTTAAAAACTACATTAACCATTAACGACAAATACCCCGTCCGCGTACCGCGTCCACCCCTCAGAAGGAGGGGAATATAGGCCCCGCAATAAATGCGGGGACGAAAAGGGGAATAATCCCGCTTTCGCAGGTACTCCCAGTAATTGCACTTTGAGTTTCTGTGTTGACAAGTTGGCAAATTGTTAATATCATAGTTTATATTGCTCCATCTTACTAAAGAGCTAACTATAACTAAGGAGTATCAAAATGATATCTAACCGCCCGCAATCTTGTTTT
>JAIRLH010000040.1 GCA_031259485.1 Elusimicrobiota bacterium | reverse complement strand
CAGCCTTGCCTGAAGGCCTACGTGCGCGTCGCCCATTTCGCCCTCAATTTCGGCCTGCGGAACCAGAGCGGCAACCGAATCAATAATAATCAAATCCAGCGCGCCGCTGCGCACCAGCTTTTCGGCGATTTCAAGCGCCTGCTCCCCGCTGTCGGGCTGGGAGATAAGCAATTCGTCAATATTCACGCCGATTAGGCTCGCGTAAACCGGATCTAAAGCGTGCTCGGCGTCAATAAAAGCCACCGTGCCGCCGTTTTTTTGCGCTTCTGCGGCTATGTGCAGGCTCAGAGTGGTTTTGCCGCCGGCTTCAGGGCCGTAAATTTCAATCACTCTGCCGCGCGGTATGCCGCCTATGCCCAAAGCCAAATCAAGCGAGAGCGCGCCCGTGGGTATCGCCTCCACTTTTTTTATTGTATTGTCGCCCAGTTTGCAAATAGCTTCTTTGCCGAAGGACTTTTCTATCTGGCTCAAAGCGAGCTGAAGGGCTTTTTGTTTGTCGGAATTATTCATTTTGTGTCTCCGTATATATTGCGCTGAATATAAAGTTTCGGAATTATCCCGTCATAAACAACGAGGATAATTTTCCCCCAATCAGGGGGAGTGCCCGCACGGGGGCAGAAATTATACCAAGCTATTTACCAGGGCTATTAAGAGATAATTTCGTAAAGTTTTCTAAGATTTATTATAGCATAAAATATGCGCGGACTATGTAGCGGGTAAATCCCAAAGTTTTTGATTATTCAGGTAAACCTGTGTTTAGAGCGCATATCTGTTATAACTGCCTTTCCAAAGAGCTTCCGTTCCATCTGGCGTTCCTCCCGCGCTTTGGCATACTTTATTAGCGGTTTTATGGCCCAAGATGATTTACAATCGCCGCCGGCGAAGCGTTAAATATGCGCCGCTAAATAAATGCTAAAATTATTTATATGTATCCTTTCATAGACATTTATATCTTAAAAATCCCCGTTTACGGACTGCTTACGGCATTGGGATATGCGGCGGCAATATGGTACTGCCTCAAGCTGCGCGCAAAAGCAGGCCTTACGAAAGAACAGGTTTTGGACATCATTTTTTATCTTATACTCGGCGCGGTGCTGGGCGGCAAACTTTTCTACATAATCTTTTACTGGCAGGATTTTGCGGCCGCGCAGTGGCTTGATAAAATAAGATACGGCTTCGTCTTTTTGGGCGGGTTTACAGGCGCGCTGGCCGCGGGCGTTTATATGCTGCGCAAAATGAAACTGCCGCCGCTCAAAACCGCCGATTTCTTTATGCCCGCCGTGCCGCTGGGCCACGCCATAGGCAAGATAGGCTGCTTCATGGCCGGCTGCTGTTATGGGAAAGAGGCGCATAATCACTTTCTGGCCGTGAAATTCACAAACCCGCAGTCGCTTGTGCCGCAGCATTTGCATGGCGTCGGACTCTATCCCGTGCAACTTATTGAAGCTTTGGCCAGCTTTTTGCTGTTCCTGGCTTTATACGCGCTCAGCGCGCGCCGCCATAAAGCCGGTATGATAACGGCGGCTTATATGATTGGCTTTGGCCTGTTGCGCTTCGCGGCGGAATTTTTTAGGGGCGAGGAAGAAATTTATATCTTAGGCATAACGCAAAACCAAATCGCCGCGCTGACCGTGGCGGCGGCCGGCGTTTTATTATATTTATGGAGGGCCAAAACCCGTGAACAGGCCCGATAAACAAACTTTCATCGCAGGCGAAGGCGAGGGACGGCTGGACATCTTCCTCACCGCCTGCCTGCAATCTTATCCGCGCAATATGGTGCAGAAACTCATAAAGCAGGGCGCGGCGGCAGTCAACGGAAAAATCCGCAAAGCCTCCTGGCCGCTGGAAAAGGGGGATACGGTAGTAATATCCTGGTCGCAAACGCGCGCGACGGTTGACCTGAAGCAAATCATAATCGCCGATAATAAAGATTTTTTCGTAATCAACAAGCCCGCCGGCCTGCTGGTACACCCGCAAAGCCCCGCGTGGGAAACCAATCCCTCCTTCGCGTTCACGGGGGAGGAAACTTTGGCCGCCGCGATCATCGCCGCGCCGCCCAAGGGCTTTGACATGCGCATGCCGCGCGCCGGCCTCGTACACCGCCTAGACAGGGAGACCAGCGGCGTAATGCTTATCGCCAAAAACCATAAATTTCAGGAAGCGATGCAGACTTTGTTTGCCGCGCGGCTGGCGCATAAAACTTATAATGCCATCTGCTGCGGAGAGGTGCCGGATAATGAGGGCACGATAAACGTCCCCATCGGGCGAGTGAGCGGCGGTAAGATAAAGGCCTCCGGCCTTGGTCGCGACGCAATTACGGGCTATAAAGTTTTGGAACGCAAAAAAAATTTCAGTTATATGGAACTTTATCCGCGCACGGGCCGTACCAACCAGCTGCGCGTACACATGAGCTGGCTGGGCTACCCCGTGCTTGGGGACTGGCTTTACAAAGGCTCCGCCGCGCCGCGCCTGATGCTGCACGCGCGCCGTCTGGAATTCAAACGCCCTTACACCGGCCGGCAGATGAAATTTGAAGTTCCTCCTCCGCCGGATTTTACACAAGTTTGGGAAGAGAATACGAAATAGAACTTCTGCCTCCTTCGGATACTCCCCTAATACGGAAGAATTAACGGCATATCCCCCTCGCCCCGCCCCTCTCCCGCGCGGGGAGAGGGAGAAAGCTGAGAAGAGGCGGCTTAGCATTGTTCCCCGCTTGCGCGGGCACTTTATTTATAATATCATAGTATCATTACTTTATTATTGCACAGGGGTGCATATGCCTTTAAGATTTACCGCAGGGGCGCAGAAAGTCGTCGTCATCGCGCAGGAAGAAGCAAAAAAATTAAACCACGATTATGTGGGGACGGAACATCTTTTGCTAGGCCTGGCTTACGCGGAGGGGGAATTTTCTTCCAAAGTATTGCAGGCTTTGGGCGTAAGCGGCGCGCGAATAAGACAGGAGATAGAGCAAATCGTAGGAATAGGCGACAGCCTTGTAATGCTGGCGGAGGTCCCTTTTACTCCGCGCGCCAAAAAAGTGCTTGAGCACAGTTTTGAAGAAGCCCAGATGATGGGCCATCCTTTCATCGGGACGGAGCACCTTTTGCTCGGCATTACGGTAGAGGACGAAGGGGTGGCAGCAAAAATCCTCGCCAATCTGGGCCTCACGCGCGACATCATAAGAGCTATAGTAATAAAAGCGCTGAGTGAAGACCTCCCCCCCGCCAATCACGGCCGCGACGAAGAATTGCCCGAAACCTGCCTCTCCGCAGCCGCGCAGGACGGCACCGGCGGCGCGCGCGCGGCTACCGCGACAAAAACCAAATCCAAAACCCCGACGCTGGACGAGCATTCGCGAGATTTGACACAGCTCGCGCGTGAAAGCAAACTTGACCCAGTCATTGGCCGCGAGACGGAGATTGAAAGACTTACCCAAATACTTGCGCGGCGCACAAAAAATAACCCCGTGATTATAGGCGAGCCCGGGGTAGGCAAGACAGCTATTGTTGAAGGTTTGGCCCAGCGCATGGCCGACGGCGAAATAGCCGACGTACTGCATAACAAACGCCTGGTCAACATAGATTTAGGATCGCTTGTCGCGGGCACCAAATACAGGGGTGAGTTTGAGCAAAGACTTAAAAACATTATTGAGGAAATAGAAAAATCCCGCGACGTTATACTTTTTATTGACGAGTTTCATACAATAGTCGGCGCGGGCGCGGCCGAAGGCAGCATGGACGCTTCAAATATGCTCAAACCCGCTCTTGCGCGCGGCGAAATGCAGTGCATAGGCGCCACTACCTTTGACGAATACCGCAAATATATAGAAGCGGACCCTGCTTTGGAACGCCGCTTCCAGCCAATCACGGCGGAGCCGAACACGGTTGAGGAAACCATAGAAATCTTAAAAGGTCTCAAAACGCGCTATGAGGAGCACCACAAAGTAAAATTCAGCGACTGCGCCATAGAAGCCGCGGCCAATATAGCCGACAGATATATTACCGACCGCGCTATGCCGGACAAAGCCATAGACCTCCTTGACGAAGCGGGCAGCCGAGCCAGGCTCAAAAACTCCCTGCTGCCGCCGGAAATTAAAGGTAAAGAACAGGCTCTCGCCAAACTGTCAAAGGAAAAGGACGCCGCTATAGCCAAACAGCGGTACGAAGAAGCCGCCAAACTGCGCGATAGCGAGGAAAAGGCTTGCGAAGAAATCAAAAAAATCAAGGAAGACTGGCAGGCCCGCCGCTCCAAAGATCAGACGACTGTGACTGAAGAGGATATTGCGGTGGTCGCCTCAAAGTGGACGGGCATACCTGTGACGCGCCTTACGCAGAGCGAGACGGAAAAAATCCTCAAAATGGAGGGCTATTTGCACGAGCGTATTATCGGCCAGGACGAGGGAGTGCGCGTAGTAGCGCAGGCCATACGCCGCAGCCGTACGGGGCTTGGCAATCCGAAAAGGCCGATAGGCGGCTTTTTGTTCCTGGGCCCTACGGGCGTGGGCAAGACGGAGCTGGCGAAAACCCTGGCCACTTTTCTCTTCGGCGATGAAGACGCGGTGATACGCATAGACATGTCCGAATACATGGAAAAATTTGCCGTGAGCCGCCTAATCGGCGCGCCGCCGGGCTATGTGGGCTATGAAGAAGGCGGCCAGCTTACGGAGGCTGTGCGCCGCAGGCCTTACAGCGTAGTAGTGCTGGACGAGTTTGAAAAGGCCCACCCCGATATATATAATATCCTGCTGCAAGTGCTGGACGAAGGCACGCTTTCGGATAATATCGGGCATAAAGTCAATTTTAAGAATACCATAATAATAATGACTTCTAACGTCGGCGCGCGTGAAATTACAAACAAAGGCGGCAGACTCGGCTTTGCTCCGGCAAACGATGAAGCGCAGGACTACAGCGACATGAAGAAAAACGTTATGGAAGAAGTTAAGAAAACTTTCAATCCGGAGTTCATAAACAGAATTGACGAAATTATAGTATTTCACTCTCTTAATAAAGAGCATATGCTTAAAATATTGGACCTGAATTTGAAAGATATAGAAGGAAAACTTGAAGCGCAATCTCTCAAAATAAAATTTACCGAGGATGCCAAGAACTTTTTAGTGAACAGCGGTTTCGACCCTAAATACGGCGCGCGGCCGCTGCTGCGCACCCTGCAACGGGAGCTGGAAGACCCGCTCGCGGAATTTATTTTGCAAAACCAATATCCGCCCAAAACGGAAATTAAGGTTAATTTTGACGAAGAGAAAAATAAAATAATTTTTTCAGCCTCAAAACCGCGCATCGTCAAGAAATGTAATTTATAATTTCTGGTTTTTACAAAAGAAAAACCGCATTACAGAAGATAACGGATTTGTAGTATAATAAAAATAAGCAGTAAAGTTAAGGAGCAAACGGTTGTTAATGTAAGCCTTTTAAAAAGCTTATAAAAATTTGATACTGATTTTGGGAGTTCTGCACAAGCAGGACAAGCTTTTGAGATATCAAAGGCATTCACAAACCTAAAAGCAGCTCGTTATTAGGCACATAGTATCGGGACTGATCCTCTCGGTGCTGTGTGCCGAGCGTTTGGCGTTCTTATGAACGCCAAACCACGGCTGTTATGTTTTGGGTTATTGTGAAGCTCAAATGTAACGGCCGTTTTTTATTGGCCAAAAAGCTGAATAAAAAACAACGAGGTATAACAGCATGAAAAACATAAAAGGATTTACTTTAATAGAACTTCTGGTAGCAGTTCTGATAATCGGCATTCTAGCCGCTATTGCTTTGCCTCAATATCAAAAAACCGTTGAAAGAAGCAAAATAAGCGAAGCCATACAATTAGGACGGCGCATAAAAGACGCGCAAGAGATTTATTATTTAATAGAAGGAAAGTATACCTCTTCATTTGAAGATTTGGATATTGATACAAATTTCGGAACGCTCAATGCAAGCAAAAATCAAATCACTACTGAAAAATTTTCCATAACTCTCGACCCAAATAATTCAAGAGTTTATATGAATCCGCGCAAATATAGATATTATGATTCCTTAAGTTTCTGCTTTGGAACCGCGAAAAGCGCAATATGCAAACCAACTTTGGGAAGAATTGTTTGTTCCGCATATTCAAATAATCCAAAACAAGTGGCTTTCTGCAAATCCTTGAACCCAAACGGAGCAAGCGAAGTATATAGCGCATGGACGCTCAACTCTTTGGATTAAGCCTTCTGTCCACGCTTGACGCTCAAACGCGCTGTCAGCCATTTAAACAACCCTTCCCTGTTTTGAGGCAGGGAAGGGTTGTCATTTTCGTAATATGCATTAAAAACTGCTTACTTCCATTTGCTTGAGGAAATCCTTGTTGCTTTTGGCGGTGGATAATTTTTCAAGCAGAAAAGTCATAGCGTCTATAGAGCTTAAAGGGCTGAGGATTTTGCGCAGTATCCAGCTCTTATTAAGCTCGTCGGCCGTAAGCAGCAGGTCTTCCTTGCGCGTTGAGGTCTTGTTGATGTCTATAGCGGGGAAGGTGCGGCGGTCGGCGAGTTTCCTGTCAAGATAAATTTCGCTGTTGCCGGTGCCTTTGAACTCTTCAAAAATAATCTCGTCCATTCTTGAGCCGGTTTCCACTAGAGCCGTGGCGATTATCGTGAGGGAGCCGCCTTCCTCAATATTGCGCGCCGCGCCGAAGAAGCGTTTGGGGCGCTGCAGAGAAGTCGCCTCAAGTCCGCCGGTAAGCACGCGGCCGCTGGCCGGCGTAACCGTGTTGTAAGCTCGGGCGAGGCGCGTGATGGAATCCAGAAGAATAACCACGTCTTTGCCGTGCTCCACGCCGCGTTTTGCTTTCTCCAAAACCATGTCGGCCACCTGCACGTGGCGTTCGGCCGGCTCGTCAAACGTGGAGGCGATTACCTCGCCCTTCACATTGCGGCTCATGTCCGTGACTTCTTCGGGACGCTCGTCAATCAACAGCACAAGAAGTTCTATATCCTTGTGGTTGGTGGTGAGCGAGTTGGCCAAATTCTGCATCATAACGGTTTTGCCGGTTTTTGGCGCGGCCACAATGAGCGCGCGCTGGCCTTTGCCGATAGGCGCCATCAAATCTATGACGCGCTGCGTTAAATCGCGCTGACCGAGTTCCAAAATAAAACGGCTGTTGGGGTGCAGCGGGGTGAGATTTTCAAACAGCGGGCGGTTGTAAATTTTTTCCGCCTCAATATCGTTGACTTTCTGCACCTGCAGCATGGCAAAAAACCTTTCGCTTTCTTTGGGCGGGCGGATTAAACCTTCGATCTTATCGCCTTTGCGCAGGCCGAAGCGTTTGATTTGCGAGGGGGACACGTAAATATCTTCCGCGCCGGAGAGATAGCTGTTCTCCTCCGATCTTAAGAAACCAAAGCCGTCCGGCAGAATTTCCAGCACGCCGCCGCCGTAGACGGAGCCGTTCTGCTTTGCCTGCACGGCGATAATCTTGCCGATGAGCTGCTGTTTGCGCAGGCCGGAGGTCTCCTCCACATTATAATTTACCGCGAGTTTTGTAAGCTCTTCCACGCTTAGTTTTTCAAGTATGCGCGCGTCCATTGGTTTGCCGTTATTCTGCCTTGCAGCGTTATTGCCGTTATTGTACTGGCGCGGCGCGGGCTGCTGCTGTTGCTGCGTTTGCGTCTGGACGGGCTGCGTTTGCTGCACCGGCGCGGTTTCAATTACGGGAGCCGGCGCGGTTTTCTCGGCGGGCGCTGTTATTTCGGGGGCCTCTTCGGCCGGCTGGGCGGCCGCTTTGGCGGCGCGCGTTCTGGGAGCGTAGGAGGCTCTCTCTTTTGCAGTTTCTCTGCGGCGGGTATTTGCTTCTTTGGTTTCCATATTATCCTCTTTCTTCAATTTTCAGCCTTCAGGGCTGAGCACAACTTTAGAATTTTTGCTTCTAAATTTTTTTTTGTTCCTTCGTTGAAAATAACTATATCCGCTTTTTGGGCTTTAAGCGCCAGCGGCATTTGCGCTGCCTCGCGCTTTTTGAAATCCGGCATGGCAAGTTTTGAACGTTTTTGCCGCGTTTTATAAGCCGCGTTTATGCAGACAGTCAAATCAAAACTGCGGCCAAGACCGGCTTCATAAAGCAACGGCGCGTCAAAAACGACGATTTTAGCGGCGGATTTTTTGAAAGCGGCCGCCGCGTCTTTGATTATCAGCGGATGCAGCCGGTGCTCCAGCCATTTGCGCTTTGTCGCGTTTTTAAAAACCTGCGCGGCGATTTGTTTTTTGTCCGCCGTCCCAAAATATTTTTGCACGGCAGGCAGCTGCAAATCAAGATGTTTTGCCGCCAATGCGTCCGCGCAAACCACAAACGCGCCAGCTTTGCGAAAAGCGGCCGCGGCAAGGCTTTTCCCCGCGGATATCCCGCCGGTAAGGCCTATAACAATTTTCCCGCGCGCTTTAAAATTTATCATATTACCATTATTTTCGTCAACACAAAAACACCATGCTTTTTTGTCGCCATTGCGAGGGCGGATTTCATTTGGCCGGCCGAAGCGATCCAGAATTAAATTAGCGCCTTACGCTTTACGACACTGGATTGCTTCGTCATTTCAATCCTCTCAATGACGGCAAAAGCGGGGCAACGGCATTAAGCTCATACAACTTTGCCCATCTCGTTCCAGTTTTTGCCGGCTTTGGCTTCGGCCAACAGCGGCACTTTCAGCCGCACCGCGTTTTCCATTTTTTCTTTGACCCAAAGCGCGGTTTCCTTTATTGTGCCGCGCGGGATTTCAAAAACAAGCTCGTCGTGCACCTGCAAAAGCATTAAAACGCCGGAGGGCATTTCTTTGTAAATATCAAGCATCGCTTTTTTAATAATGTCGGAGGAGCCGCCCTGCACTATAGTGTTTACCGACGCGCGGTTGGCGAAACTCGCAATGCGGGCGGAGGGCGCCTCAAACTCCGGCATATAGCGCACGTGGCCAAAAAGCGTTTTGACATAGCCGGCCTTGCGCGCCTGCGCGGCGGCTTCGTCCAGCCATTTTTTTACCGCGCTGTAGCGCGCGAAATAAGCGTCTATATATTCCTTGGCTTCCCGCGCGCTGATATTGAGCATCTGCGCAAGCGCCACCGGCCCCTGCCCGTAAACTATTCCGAAGTTTATAGTCTTGGCGCGCATGCGCTGCTCTTTCGTCACCAGCTCCGGCATTATGCCGAAAACCTCCGCCGCCGTCTGCGTGTGGATGTCGGCATTATTGCGGAAAGCGTTTATAAGATTTTCATCGCCCGATTCATGGGCGAGCACGCGCAAATCTATCTGCGAGTAATCGGCCGAAAGCAAAACCCTGTCCTCCGGCGCGGCAAAAGCCTGGCGTATAAGCCGGCCTTTTTCCGTGCGGATGGGGATATTCTGCAGATTCGGGCTGAAGCTGGAAAGCCGGCCCGTCACGGTGCCCGTCTGGTTAAAATTGGTATGCACGCGCCGCGCCGGACCGGCGAGGTTCAGCAGCGCGTCAACATAAGTGCTTTTTAATTTCGCGCTCTCGCGGTATTTCAAAATATGCTCTGCCACGGGGTGAAGGTTTTTAAGACGCGATAATGCCTCCTCATCCGTGGAATAACCCGTTTTTGTTTTTTTGACGGCGGGCAGTTTGAGTTGCTCGTAAAGCAAAACGCCAAGCTGCTTGGGGGAGTTTATATTTACTTCCCCGCCGGCAAGCTCGTTTACTTCTTTCTGCTCTGCAGCCATTTCTTTGGCGAACAAAATATCAAGCGTTTTGAGCCACGTGCTGTCAACCATTATGCCGTTGGTTTCCATATTGAGCAGCACGCTCATAAGCGGCATTTCCATGTCGGCAAAAACTTCCTGTTGTCCGTTTTCTTTCAGCAGGCGCAGCAATACGGCGCGCAGCTCCCAGATATGTCTGGCGTAAAGCGGCAGGCGTTTACGGGCGGGTTCCGCCGGGCTTACCATTATATTCATATTAACAGCCAGCGCGCCGCCGAGGCTGAATTCGCCCGAAGGGTCAAGGCAGTATTTGGCCAGCGCGGCGTCAAAACAATTTAGAAAGGCCGGCGGCCGCGACTCAAAGCCCAGCGTCCTTAAAGTATATTTTATATCGTGGCCGATTTTGAGGATACTATCGTCGGCGATAAGCGCAAAAAGCCTTTCCTGCCGCTCCTGCGTGATTTTTTCAATTTCAAAAACGCAGCAGCAATCCGGCGACGCGGCCAGGGCGCAAAAATCGTCTTCCGCGTAAATAAAGATTTCTTTTGACTTTTCGCACGCGGCAAGCGCGTCGTCCGCAGGCATAGTGCAATCCGCTTCCGCGTCCGTATCGCCGTCTAAGCCCGCAAATAAATCGCCCTGCACGGCAGGTAGCGCGGCGGCGGGCGGCGGCGCGCCGTATTCTTCAAGGAATCCGAGCAGGTTTTTAAATTCAAATCTTTTTATAAGCTCCGCCGTTTTTGCGCCGTCGGGCGGAAACAGTTTAAAATCTTCAAAGTCCGCCTCGGGCAGCAAATCGTCTTTCAGCAAAACCAGCTGTTTTGAAAGCAGCGCGGCGGACTGGCCTGCAAGCACTTTTTGAGCCGTGATCGGTTTCATGGCGGGCGTGCCTGCGGCGGCGGCTTCCAGAATCTTTTCCAACCCGCCGAAGTTTGCAATAAGTTCCGCAGCGGTTCTGGACCCTATGCCCGCAATACCGGGCACATTGTCCGAAGAATCGCCGACCATGGCCAGATAATCGGTCATAAATTTGCACGCCACGCCGAATTTGGCGCGGCAGCTTTCATTATTTTTATATTTTTCCTTCGCGGCGCCTGACCACATGCTCACGCTCATACCCGCGCCCAGCAGCTGGTAAATATCCTTGTCCGAAGTTATAAGCACCACGTTTGCGCCGGCTTTGCGCGCGCAGGCCGTTGCGGAGGCCATAAGGTCATCCGCTTCCGCGCCGGCCTCTGCCAGCACTTTGAAGCCCAGCGCGGCAACCACTTCGCGCGCGGTCTTGAGCTGTGAAACCAGCGCTTCGTCCGCGGGCGGGCGATTGGCCTTATATTCTTTGTAGAGATTATGGCGGAAGGTCGGGCCCTTGGAATCAAAACACACCGCTACATAACGCGGACGTTTTTCTTTGACAAATCTTATCAGCCAGTTTACGAAACCGTAAAGCGCGCCGACCTCCTCGCCTTTGGAGGTGGATAGTTTTGGCAAAGCATGATAATTCCTGTGCAGGAAGCCGTTTGCGTCTATTACAAAAAGCTCTTTGGCTGATCGCATAAATTTGAAGGTTTAAGACAGGCGCCGGCGCAATGCCGGATAGGGATAATGAAAAACTCCATGTTCTAAAGATTGTAAGGATTTTCTGCCCGCGCCGTTTACGGAACGCGGAAGCGAGACACAAGAATATATTAATATATTATTAAAGTTATAGACTTACGTCAAGCGGTTGTTAGCTATCAGTAGATATTGGAGTTTTAGTGGTTTTTAAGATATTGATTAGGTGTCATAAAATTAATGCCTTTATGAACCTTACAATTATTATACCAATTGATGTAGATTTGGAGTTGTTTTTCGAACTCGGCTTTATCGCCAAGGA
>JAIRLH010000199.1 GCA_031259485.1 Elusimicrobiota bacterium | reverse complement strand
AGACGCGCGGCGGCCACGGCAACGCGATAGCGCAGGTTTATAATCACGTAATAATGCCGCTCGCGTGCGACCATGATAAAGAAACCCAGATAATCTGGGGGATAAAAGATTTTGAGGCGCGCTTCAAACGCGCGCCGGAAGGCCTCTGGCTTGCCGAAACCGCGTGCGATACCCAGACTTTAATGATACTCGCCGCCAACGGCATAAAGTTTACCATACTTGCGCCGGCGCAGTGCAAAAAAACGCGCAAAATCGGCGATAAAATATGGAAAGACGAAAGCGGCGCAAAAGTTGACCCGCGCAGGCCTTATCTGTGCAATCTGCCCAACGGCAAAAGCATAGCTTTATTTTTTTACGACGGGCCTATGGCGCAGTCGGTCGCTTTCGGCGGCGCGATTAACAGCGGCGAGCAGTTTGCAAACCTCCTGCTGGGCGCGTTGGACGGCCGCCAGGGCCCGCAGCTCGCGCATATTGCTACCGACGGCGAAACCTACGGGCACCACCATCGTTTCGGCGAAATGGGCCTTGCCTACTGTCTGGATTACATAGAAAAAAATGAACCGGCCCAAATCATCAATTACGGCCTTTATCTTGAAAAGTTCCCGCCGCAGCACGAGGCGGTGATAAATGAAAATACCTCGTGGAGCTGCGCCCACGGCATTGAACGCTGGCGCGCGGATTGCGGATGCCGCTGCGGCGGCAAACCCGGATGGAGCCAAAAGTGGCGCGGCCCGCTGCGCGCCGCGGTTGACTGGGCGCGCGCCCAAATGCTGGAAACTTTTGAAACCAAAGGCAAAGAATATTTTTACGATATCTGGTCGGCGCGCAATGCTTATATAGACGTAATACTGGACGACAGCAAAGCCAATGCCTTCCTGCAGACTCACGGCACGCCGGCCGCGCGGCAGGCCGCGCCGGCCGCTTTCAAACTGATGCGGATGCAGCTCAACGCCATGCTTATGTACACGAGCTGCGGCTGGTTTTTTGACGAAATATCCGGTTTAGAACCTGTGCAGATTATGGCTTATGCCAAACGCGCCATGGGTTATAACAAAGCTCTTACCGGCCGCGATATTGAGCCGCAATTTATAACCATGCTGCAAAGCGCGCATGGTAATATACCGCCTTACGATACAGGCGCGGAAGTTTACGAGCGTTTTGTAAAACCGCTCTCGGTCGGGCTGCGCAAAGCCGCGCTCAATTACGCCGTCTCCTATCTGCTCAACGAGATACTTTTTGAAGATGCCGTATACGGCTATGCGATAGCCGATCAAAAGGTTGACGTAATCCGCAGAGAAAATTCAAAACTTGTCTGCGGGTACGCGGCCTTTACTTCCTCTCTGACGACGGAGACGCGGCGCGTGAGCTTTGCGCTGCTTTATAACGGCGGCGCCGATATAACGGCAGGCGCGGGATATGGATCCTCCTCGTTGGAACTTAAGCAGGTTAAAGAAGCCTTTAATTGCGCCGATACAAGCCGCGCAAGGGAGCTTATAAAGAATTCTTTCTCCGAAGTCCTTGCAATGGGAGGCCTGCTGAAGGAGCGGCAAAAGCAAATCCTGGCGAGCAGCGTGCAGAAGGCGCAGGAGCGCGTAAAAAACAGCCTGGTCAATATTTTTAATCAGGAAAGGCCCTTTCTTGACTATTTTAAGGAAGTAAGTTTCCCCGTGCCGCAGCTGATTTTAAACGTGGCCGAATATGTTTTAAACGAGCGGCTGAAAAAAGAAATCCAACAAGACGCTTTGGACGAATATAAAATAGAGCGCACTTTAGACGAGATCAAAAACATCGGCGGCAAGACTTATGAGGACATGCTGAAAAACCTGCTTACAAAACGCCTCAGTCTGCTTGTGGACGATTATACGGCCGACTTAGCCGATACCGCCAAAGCCGCAAAAGCGGCCGCTTTCCTGACGACGGCCAAAAAATTGGCTTTGCCGGTGGATATTTATAAATCCGGCAATATTTTTTACGCGCTGCTACAGGATATGCCTGCGGATTTGCGCGCAAACGCCGCCGTAAAAAACCTTTGCGGCGCGCTGAATATTGTATTTGAATAATTAAACGGAGATTCAAACTATGCCCAATCCGTCGCTCCCGCGCCGGCACGGTAAACGCCAGAGCCCGCGGGAAAGAATAAAAAATTTTGACGAAGTCTCCCAAGGCTTAAGCAAAGAAGAAGCATTGCTTGAAGCAGACCGCTGCCTCAACTGCAAAAACCCGAAGTGCGAGGCGGCGTGCCCTGTCAACGTAAAAATACCGGCCTTTATTGAACTGCTGCTCAAAGACGATTTAAAAGGCGCGGCCTCAAAAATAATGGAAACAAGCCTTCTGCCTGCGGTATGCGGCCGCGTCTGCCCGCAGGAAAACTATTGCCAGGGCGCGTGCGTGCTTAAGGAAAAATTCGGCCCCGTCTCTATAGGTTTGCTTGAAAGATATGTGGCATCTGCCGCGCGCAAAGCCGGTCTGCTTACGCCGCCCAAACCTTCGCACGAAACGGGGCTTAAAATAGCGTGTATAGGCTCGGGACCGTCGTCGCTTTCCTGCGCGGCGGAGTTACGGCGCGCAGGCCACGCGGTTGTCATTTTTGAAGCCCTGCACGATTACGGCGGAGTGCTGCGCTACGGGATACCTTCCTTCCGCCTGCCGCGCGCAGTAATCACGGCCGAGGTGGAAACGGTTAAGGAAATGGGCGTAAAATTTATTAACGATACTTTGGCCGGCCCTTCTCTGGGCATTGAAGAGCTGCTTAAAGAATACGATGCCGTCTATATCGGCAGCGGCGCGGGTTTGCCGACAATGGCCGATATCGCCGGCGAAAACGCTTTGGGCGTTTACAGCGCGAACGAATTTCTGACGCGTGTCAATCTGATGGAGGCCTATAACTTCCCGCGCGCCGCGACGCCGGTGCGAGTGGGCAAAAACGTTATAGTTCTGGGCGGCGGCAACAGCGCGATGGACGCCGCGCGCTGCGCCGCGCGCTTGGGCCCGCAGAGCGTGCGCGTGGTTTACCGCCGTTCGCGCAATGAAATGCCCGCGCGCGAAGAAGAAGTTGAAAACGCCATTGAGGAAGGCGTAATTTTTGACTTCCTCACAATCCAAAAAGAAATTCTTACCGATGAAAACGGCCGCGTAAAAGGCCTCAAATGCCTCAAAGCGCGGCTGGGAGAGCCGGACGAAAAGGGCCGCCGCAAACCCGTGATTATGGAGGGCTCGGACTTTATTATCCCCGCCGATACAATAATAGTGGCGATAGGGCAGAAGCCCAACCCTGTCATACCGCGCAGCACGCCTGCTTTAAAAATGACGGAGCACGGCACCATCGCGCAGGACGAAAACGGCGCCACAAGCATAGCAGGCGTTTTCTGCGGCGGCGATATCGCGCGCGGCGGCGCCACGGTGTTGCTCGCGATGAAAGACGGCATTGCGTCGGCGCACAGAATTAACAAATATCTGCACGGCAAAAGCAAAAAAGGTAAATAAAATGGAACGCAACGAAATTATAAACAAGACGGATTTATCCGCCACAATAAGTGAGTTTGAAATTTATGCCCCGCTTATAGCGAGTACCGCAAAAGCGGGGCAGTTTATAATATTACGTTATGGAGAAGCCGGTGAGCGCGTGCCGGTAACATTGGTTGACTGGGACGCGGACAAAGGCGCAATCACCGCCATAATACAGTCCGTCGGCAAAAGCACGGCTTCCTTCAACGCCATGAAAAATGGCGACAAGTTTGACACTGTGGCTGGCCCGCTTGGCGCGGCAGTTGAAATGAAAAAATACGGCACAGTCGCCGTTGTGGGCGGCGGCGTCGGCATTGCCGAAGTTTACCCCATAGCGCGCGCGCTTAAACAGGCGGGCAACCACATAATAAGCGTGCTGGGCGCGCGAAGCAAAGATTTGCTTATTTTGGAAGAGCGCATGGCGCGACTCAGCGACGCTTTTGTGATAGCTACTGACGACGGCAGTCATGGCCTCAAAGGCATGGTTACCGACGCTATCAAAAGCCTCGTGCATCAGGGCGAAAAGATTGACGCGGGCTTCATCATCGGCCCCGTGCCCATGATGAAATTCACCGCAAAACTCATGAAGGAGCTGGGCATAAAACCCTTTGCCAGCCTAAATCCGATAATGCTGGACGGCACAGGCATGTGCGGCTGCTGCCGCGTTGTTGTAAACGGGCAGACAAAATTCGCCTGCGTGGACGGCCCGATGTTTGAGGCAGACAATATTGATTTTGACAATTTAATGCTGCGCACCGGCGAGTATAAGCAGGAAGAAAAACTCGCTCTTGAAAGCTGTGTCAAAGACCATAAGTGCAAAATAGGCCTTCACTAAATGAAGCAAACGGGCAAACCTTTAAACATAATGGAAGTCTGCGGCACGCACACGCACGCCATCGCCAAAAGCGGGCTGGCGCAACTGCTGAAAGACAAAGTAAATTTTATCAGCGGGCCGGGCTGCCCCGTGTGCGTAAGCGCGCAGAGCGATATTGACGCAATGATTTCGCTTGCCTTGAAGCCCGACGTCATCACCGGCACCTTCGGCGATATGTTGCGCGTGCCGGGCACTAAAATTTCATTACAGGGCGCGGCCGCAAAAGGCGCGGATATACGCATAGTTTATAATCCTTTGGACGCGCTCGCGCTTGCGCGCGCAAACGCCGGCAAAAAAATGATTTTCCTCGCCGTGGGGTTTGAGACCACGGCCCCTCTTATCGCCGCGTGCGCGCTGGAGGCGGCGCGGCTTAAGCTCAAAAATTTTTATATTTACTGCTGTTTAAAAACAATCCCGCCCGCGCTCAAAATTATTCTGGACGAAAAAAATGATATTGACGCCTTCCTGCTGCCCGGCAATGTAAGCGTGATAACGGGTTACAAAATATTTGATTTCATCGCGCGCCAATACAAAAAACCGGCGGTTGTCGGCGGATTTAACGCGGCGGAAATTATGAAAGCCGTTGAAATATTGCTGAATGCGCAAAAGCCGCTTGTCAGCAGTGCTTACGCTTGGGCAGGCCCGCGCGGCAACGGCGCGGCTCAAAAAATTATCGCCAGCGTTTTTGAACCTGCGGACGGAAAATGGCGCGGCTTCGGGCTGATAAAAAAATCCGCGCTGGCGTTTAAAAAAGAATTCTCTCGTTTTGACGCGGCCAAAGCCTTTGACTTAAAACCGGCAAAAGAGCCGCACACAAAATGCCGCTGCGCTTTGGTTTTAAAGGGTAAAATAAAACCGCCGCAGTGTCCGTACTTCGGGCGCGGCTGCACGCCGCTGAAACCGCTGGGGCCGTGCATGGTCTCGGCCGAGGGCGCGTGCGCTGCTTGCTATAATAACGCCCAGCGGTAGCTTCAAAATCCTCCCCAGCGGCAATAAGATTAAAAAGCTAGGCATGGCATAGTTTCACCCCAACCGCAATTCGTTGTGGGAGGAGATGTTTCCTTTGCTCCTAAAGATTTGCATAGATCTAAAGCTTTTTGATTGCCATAAACGCAAAATGTTTTATTCACTCCTCGTTGCCAGCTTATATATGGCAGCTGGCTATTGTTATTTTTGGGGTATGCGGTAAGATAATTTGAATATTCTCCTGAGCCCATTAAAATGTACCAGTCTTTAGATATGTCCATTTGGGCATATTGATCATTGTATCCGGGAAATCTCTTTTCTTCTTTATTTAATGTTATGTCTAAATCGTTAAAATATTTTGGCAGTTCGTCGGTCGCCAGCCAATATCTTTCCCTTGCGGACGCAATCTTACGTATAAGAATCAATGCTTCCACAGCGCGGGTTTTGGCAACCGCTTTATTATATTGCGGCAGCGCGATAGCCGCAAGTATGCCGATTATCAGCACTACTACCAGCAGCTCTATAAGCGTGAAACCAGCTGAAAACATTTTTAATTTCTTCTGATTATAAAACATATCTTTTCTCCTGTAAGCAATAGCATGAAGCTAAATTATTATATCATAAAAATTTCAGAATTATCGCGGCCGGAACAATAAATATAAATTCTATCCCGA
>JAIRLH010000168.1 GCA_031259485.1 Elusimicrobiota bacterium | reverse complement strand
GCGTCGTTTGAAATATTTTGCCGCGCGAAATCCTCCAGCGGTTTTAAGGAAGCGTCCTGAGAAATTGCAATTGCCAGTTCCGCGCGGAAAAGGCCCTCCCACTGTTGCTGGCGTTTTTTGTTTTGCGCGTGCGCGCCGACGGAATAAAGCGCGGAAGCGACGATTACCGCAACGATAACGCCCGCGATGACGTTTTTATTTTTCCTGACCGTATTTTCCAGCAAGTCAAGTACGCCGTGCGGGTTTGGCGTAGCGGCCTGCGCGGCGGGCTTAGGAGCGGTTTTATTGTTTTTCATGTATATTTTCCTTATTTTAATATTTACAAAATATTTTTTGTCATACCCTCATATCTTTGAGAGGGTATCTTGTCTTTTTCAGATTCCCGCCTAAAACTCTGCGGGAATGACGTGTAAAAAAAAATCACTTCACGCCTAGCTCCTCTTGCGTGAGCTGGCGGCACTCAAGTCCGTTTTGGTTCAGGAATTTCACTCCTTCGCAGGAGCGGTCGTACAACTTTCTGAACAATACCTTCTTTATGCCGGCGGTTATTATTATTTTTGCGCAGTTTATGCACGGCGAATCCGTTATATACAAATCCGCGCCGTGCGTGGCTATGCCGTTTTTCGCGGCGAATAAAATTGCGTTTTGCTCTGCGTGAAGCTCGTTATTGTTGGAAAACGCGCCGTGCATATCATAAAAATCTTTTGTCTTTAAAAAATCTTCGTAAGCGGCGTGTTTGGAAGCAAAATCCCTGGCATAAACTTCTTTAAAATAGTCTTCGCAGTGCCTCTGGCCAGAGGGCACGCCGTTAAAGCCGATGCTTATCACGCGGCCTTCTTTAACCAGCACCGCGCCCACTTGCATGCGGCAGCAGGTGCTCTGCGCGGCCACAAGGCTTGCCATGTCGGCGAAGAGTCTGTGTTTATTTTTCATCTGCGCTCTCCTCAAAAACCTCAAAAAGCGGAAGGGACTTGGCGGGGTTTTGCTTTTTTTTCTTTTCCTTAAACTGCGCGTTATATAAATTTTTGTACGCGCCGTTGCCGTTTTTAAGCAGCTCTTCATGCGTGCCAGTTTCGGCTATTTTGCCTTCATTGATGACCACGATTGTATCAGCGTTCTGCACGGTGCTCAGGCGGTGCGCTATCACAAAAACGGTGCGGTTTTTCATCAGGTTTTCTATGGCTTTCTGCACGATAGCCTCGGACTTGTTATCCAACGCGCTCGTCGCTTCGTCCAAAATAACCACGGGCGCGGCCTTGAGCATGGCGCGCGCTATGGCCGCGCGCTGCTTCTGGCCGCCGGAAAGCATCACACCGCGCTCGCCTATATGCGTATCCAGCCCGTCTTTAAGCGCGGCGATAAAGCCGTCCAAATGCGCGCCTTTTACGGCTTCCTCCACCTCGGAGGCTGTCGCGTGCGGGTTGCCAAGCATAATATTTTCCCTTATCGTGCCGGAGAACAGGAAATTATCCTGAAACACCACCGCAATCTGCCTGCGGAGCGAAAATAAATCAAGCTCTCTTATATCCCTGCCGTCAATTTTTACCGCGCCGCTTTTTATATCGTAAAACCGCGGGATTAAATTGACAAGAGTCGTCTTTCCGCCGCCGGAATTGCCCACAATCGCCGTGGTGCTGCCCACGGGCACGCTCAGCGAAATATCGCGCAGCACTGGCGCGTTTTCCTTATATTCAAAAAACACGCGTTCAAAACTGATTCCCTTTTTGACGCCGCTTATAATTTTTGCGTCCTCGGGGGATTTGATTTTTGGTTTGTAATCAAGTATGCGGAAAACGCGCTCCGTCGCCAGGAAGGCCTTTTGGATGTCTATGTAACTGTTGCCTATGGATTTTAGCGGCGTGTAAAGCAGCAGCAACGAGCCCAAAAACGCGCCGAAGTTGCCCATAGTTATCTCGCCCGCCAAAATGAGATGATGGCCATACCACGCCACCCCGGCCACGCCCAAAGCCACGACTACGTGCATAAGGGGCGAAAGCCAGTTTGTGTGTTTTATCATCTTCATGGAAAGCTGGAACAGATTTTGCAGTATGCCCCGCTGTTTTTTGAACTGGTAATCCTGCAGATTATAAGCGGCGATTGTTTTGCTCCCGCCGCAGGTTTCGTTGTAGGAGGTAATAACGTCTGAGCCGGAGGAAACGAGTTTGGGCGTGATTTTTTTGATCTTTTTGCGAACCGTCTGCATTGGCCACACCAAAAGGCCGAAAACCGCCACGGCGATAAAAGTAAGTTTCCACGAGTTATACAACAACACAAAAACCAAACTTATTGTTGAAACGCCGCGCGTAAGGAACAGCTTGACATTGTTTATTAAGGTATTGCTGGCGGTATCGGCGTCGGAATAAAAGCGATAGACCACGTCGCCCGAGTTGTGGGTGTCAAAAAACTGCGGGTCAAAAGTAAGCAGTTTTTTGTAAAGTTTTTCCTTCAAATCCGTCGTGATTTTATTGCCCACCCAGCCGTTCAAATAAAGCGAGCAGTACTGCAGCGCCCCCTGCGCCACGGCATAACCTACTATTATATAAGGCAGCAGGCTGACCCATCTGGCGCTTTGGGCCACGACGACATTATCCACGTAATATTTAATGAACATGGCCGTCGCGCCGTCCATTGCGCCCAGCGGAATGGTGAAAGCCAAGCCCAACGCCGCCCTGAAGCGGTAGGGCTTTATCAGCGGGCCGAAGCGTTTTATGAAATCTTTCAGCGTTGTTGGGTTTACTTCCGCGTTGAAGGCATTTTTGTCCATAATCTAAATTTTAGCAAATTTGTTTTGTCGTGCCCGCTCCCAATTATAATCGCCGCGGGCATGCTCCGGCGGGTATGGCGGTAAAAGCTAATGACAACGAACTGTAAATACCCCGCTGTGCCTGCCGCCCCTTTATAAATTAAAGACGCAGCTAAATTCCAAGATTTTAAAAGATGCCCGTGCTAGCCGTTGTAATTCGCCTTTGCGCGCAAAGGGGTGGACGCGGGGCGGACGGGGTATTTGTCTTTACATCCTAAAATCTTCGCCAAGATAAAATTTGCGCGCGTCGGCGTCGCCCAGCAGTTTTTGCTGATCGCCTTCAACAAGGATTTTGCCTTCGTAAATCAGATACGCGCGGCCGCAGAGGGGCAGGGTTTCGCGCACATTATGGTCGGTAATCAGCACGCCGATGCCTTTGTCCTTAAGTTTTAAAATCATCTGCCGCAGTTCGGATACAGTGATTGGGTCTATGCCCACAAAAGGCTCGTCCAGCAGGATAATCCGCGGGTTGCTTATCATGCAGCGCGCGATCTCCATGCGCCGTTTCTCTCCGCCTGAAAGCGTCCACGCTTTTTGTTTGGCCAGTTTAGCGAGGCCGAATTCTTCCAGCAGCTCGGCAACCTGCCGCCGTCGCTTTTGTTTGTCCGGCTCAATGCGTTCAAGTATGGCGAGCAGATTATCCTCAACGCTCAGACCGCGGAAGATAGTCGGCTCCTGCGCGAGATAGCCCAAACCCTTGCGCGAACGCGCGAACATCGGCAGGCCCGTCACATCCTCGCCGTCCATAAAAACTTTGCCGGCAGTCGGCTTGATAAAGCCCACCATCATATAAAAACTTGTGGTTTTGCCCGCGCCGTTGGGGCCCAGAAGCCCCACAATCTCGCCGGAGCGGACGTTTAAATCCACACCATTTACGACTTTGCGGTCTTTGTAAATTTTTTCTATGCCCTGTGATTTAAGTTCCATAAGATTACCTTTGCCGCAATTTATCTGACGGACGCAATGCTCGCGCCGCCAAAACCGCCTGTCAGATTTTTCATATCCTTCGCCGGCGCCACCCAGCCCTGCACGCGGCCCTGCGCGCTGTAGCGGCGGGCGCGCGTATCGGCCGTTATTTTATCCGCGGCGATTGCATAATCTCCGTCGTCAGTGAAGCCTGTTAAAAGCGGCCGTCCGCCGGAGGCTTGAAAAATGCCGGTGTTGAGATCAAAAGCCATCTCGCGCGAATAAAGGGTATTGTCCTCATCGCCCAGCTCTGCCCAGCCGGAAAGTTTGTAGGAAGTAAATTTTGCACGGAAGTCCAGCCTGTCGCCGTAGAGTCTGTAAGCCGGCCCGCCGTTTTTGACGTCATGGCCAAGCTCCAGCTGCGCGTTTTTTTTTGGCAGCGCGTAGCCGCTGTCGCGCGCCTGGTCGTAAAAAATTTTATCGGCTTTTATGTATTCTTTGGAGGTCTTGTCCTCGCGCGCGGCATAAACATTGCCCTGCAGAGTATAGACGCGCAGAGCGCGTTGCGAAAGCCCCCTGTCCGCGCGGATTTTGTATAAATCATTATCGTAGCGCACATTGCCGATGAACTCTTCTTCCGCTTTGTCTCTGCGGATTATCCAGCTGTCGCTCTGCACCATGCCGCCCAGCAGCGCGGCCATATTTTTATCGCCGGCCGGCAAAAATTGCGCGGCAGCGGAAAGTGGCGTAAAAAACAAAGCGGCGTAAATCAGAATTTTCATTTTTGTCATAAATTCACTGTTGCCGCGCGGAAGTCTTTTATGTTCTGCGGCAGCGCGGTTTTTTGCTTAAAAATTTCTATCTCGCTTAAATCCTGATTGGTTTTGAGCCCGACGCCTTTTACGACCACGCCGCCGCGTTTGACTTTAACGGGCGCATCCGTCCAGATCAAGCGGGTCTGGGTATCATAAAATAAAGTTTCCGTCTCAAGCTCAACTCCTTCGCGCGCGTTTGCGCCGCGCACGGCGCCGCTGAGCGCAATAAGATTTTTGTCAAAATCATAATGCCCTTCGCGCGCGGTAAGGGAGGAGCCCGCCTCGCCGCCCGTCTTAAAAATTATATTCGGCCCCCGCATTGTGACATAAGAACCTTCGGCGGCCTGGTAAAAATCCGCGTCCGCCGCAGTCAGCAGCCACTTGCCCTCGCCCATCTGGGATTCCGAAATTATCACGTCCTCCGCGTGCTGGGCAGGCGGCGCGCCGTCCGCGCCGCCGCCTGCGCCGCCGCACGCGGCAAGGCACAAAAGCAGCGCGAGTGAAAAAATTAATTTCATTTTTTATCAATAAGCGCAATAAAGTCTATCAGATTGTCTTTATCCAGAAAGCCTATTACTTTACCGTCCGCGTCTACGACCGGCGCGTTGTCAAATTTGCGCTCGCTTATAATTTTTGCCGCGTCAACGGCTTTAATATCCTGCGTGAAAGCAAAAGGATTTTTTGTCATCACGTCCGTTATTTTTGCGCTCAGAATATCATATCGCCGCTGTATGGCGCGGCGCAAATCCCCGTCGGTAAAATAACCTCTCAGGCGGCCGCGCGCGTCCACCACGCTTGCCGCGCCGGATTTGTTTTTTGTCATCACCAGAAGCGCGTCCTGCACTGTCGCCGTCAGCGGCACCGTCGGGTTTTTGCCTTTAAACATAATATCTTTGACATGCTGGGTAAGCAGTTTGCCCAGGCTGCCGCCCGGGTGAAAAACCGCAAAGTCTTCCGCCTTAAAGCCGCGCATTTTCATTAATGTTATCGCCAGAGCGTCTCCCACTGCGAGCATGGCGGTGGTGGAGGAAGTCGGCGCAAGATTATAGGGGCAGGCTTCGCGCTCTATGCGCACGGGCAGCATCATATCGGCCAGTTTGGCAAGGGCGGAGCTTTTGTTGCCCGTCATCGCTATTATCTTTACGCCGGCTTTTTTGAGCGGGCCCAGAATGCGGTTGACTTCTTCCGTCTGACCGGAATAGGATAAAGCCAAAACGATGTCGTTTTTGGTTATCATGCCGAGGTCGCCGTGCAAAGCCTCCGTCGGGTGGACGAAGAAGGACGGCGTGCCGGTGGAAGCCAGCGTGGCCGCCAGTTTGCGGCCTATGTGCCCGCTTTTGCCAAGGCCCGCGACTATCAGACGCCCGCCGCAGGAGACCACGGCTCGCGCGGCCTTGACAAAATCCGCGCCGATGCCGGCGGCGGTTGCTTTGAGCGCGCATTCTTCCGCAAATATGACTTCGCGCGCTGCGGCAAGGATTTGAGTATCGCTGAATTTGTTGGTTTTTGCCATAACCGCGTCCTTTATAAAATTTTTTTGACGGCTTTATCCACCGCGGCGGTTTGCTTAAGCAATATCTGCGTCTGCGCGAAATCAAGCGAATTTGCCCCGTCGGAAAGCGCGCGCTTGGG
>JAIRLH010000189.1 GCA_031259485.1 Elusimicrobiota bacterium | reverse complement strand
TGAGCTGAAACATTGCAATATTAACGCAATTTTTTACGATTTGAGCACTCCAGCCGCGTTATCACAATATTGCCGTGCTGCCTGCTTGACAGAAGCGATGCACATAAATCATAGCCGGCCGCATTGCGCAAATTTTGATAAAATTTAAGAAGCAAGGTTTTGCCGTTAAAAAACACCGCAAGAGGCTATAATGAAAATAAAATTTACCAAAATGGAAGGCTGCGGCAATGATTACATTTATATAAATTGCTTTGAAGAAAATATTAAATCCCCGCGCGCGCTGGCCGTTAGGCTTTCTGACAGGCGCTTCGGCGTGGGGGGAGACGGGATTATCCTGATTTTGCCGTCAAAAAAAGCCGACGCCAAAATGAGAATTTTTAACATTGACGGCAGCGAAGGCCGCATGTGCGGCAACGGCATACGCTGCGTGGCTAAATATCTTTACGATAATAATATAGTCCGCAAGGAAAACATCGCCGTGGAAACGCTTTCCGGCGTGAAAGGACTTAAACTCGCGATAAAAAAAGGCCTCACGGAAACGGTAAAAGTTGATATGGGCCGTCCGGAGCTGCGGCCCGCGAAAATACCGGTAAATCTGGCCGGCAAAACGATAATCGCCAAACCAATAGCAATAGACGGGAAAAAATATAATATCACCTGCGTTTCAATGGGCAACCCGCATGCGGTTGTTTTTTGTAAAAACGTTGACGGGCTTGATCTGGCAAAAATCGGCCCGCTTTTTGAAAATAATTCGCTCTTCCCCGACAGGATTAATACCGAATTTGTGCAAATACTTTCCAAAACCAGATTAAAAATGCGCGTTTGGGAACGCGGCAGCGGCGAGACGCTTGCCTGCGGCACCGGCGCGTGCGCGTCCGTAGTGGCGGCGGTTTTGAATAATCTTGTACCCAAAGGTAAAGATATAAAGGTTGAACTTGCCGGCGGAAATCTGTTGATTAATTATAACGGCGATAAAGTTTTTATGACCGGTCCGTGCAAAAAAGTTTTTGAAGGTGTGGTTGAGATGTAGACAATTTTTTATCAAAGCGGGAGGCAAAATGAACATCAATAAAAATTATCTTAACCTTAAAGACAGTTATTTATTCTCAAAAATAGCCCAAAAAGTCAGCGAATATAAAACGCAAAACCCTAGCAAAGAAATTATCCGCCTGGGGATAGGGGACGTCACTTTGCCGCTTGCGCCCGTCGTGGTGCGGGCAATGTCCGCCGCCGCGCAGGAAATGGGCCGCGCGGAAACCTTCCGCGGCTACGGGGAAGAGCAGGGATATTCCTTTCTTCGGCAGGCATTGTGCGGGTATTATAAAAATAAAAACGTTTTGCTGGAAGAGACTGAAATTTTTGTAAGCGACGGCGCGAAAAGCGACCTTGGCAATATTCTTGATATCTTTGACGCGGATAATACTGTTTTGATACCGGATCCGGTTTATCCCGCCTATGTGGATACCAATATTATGTGCGGGCGCAAAATCATTTACGCCGCCGGCGGCGTTGAAAATAATTTCCTCCCGCTGCCGGATAAAAATATTAAGGCCGACATAATTTATTTATGCTCGCCCAATAACCCCACCGGCGCGGTATACGATAAAGCCTCGCTGAAACTCTGGGTTGATTATGCGCTGCAAAACGCAGCCGTGATTTTATTTGACGGCGCGTACGAGGCTTTTATACGGGATAAAGACCTCCCGACAAGCATATACCAAATTGAAGGCGCAAAAAAATGCGCAATTGAGTTTTGCTCGCTTTCCAAGACGGCCGGATTTACGGGCACGCGCTGCGGATATACTATTGTGCCTCATGAACTGCTGGCGGGCGATGTCCCGCTGAACAAATTTTATCTGCGGCGGCAGACCACTAAATTTAACGGGGTTTCTTATATCGTACAGCGCGGCGCGGAGGCGGTGTTCTCGCCCGAAGGGCTGGCGCAAAATAAAGAGAATATAAATTATTATATGGCCAATGCCCAAATTATCGCTGCCGCTTTGGGCGCGGCCGATATCTGGTTTACGGGCGGCAAGAATTCGCCGTATATATGGTTCAAATGCCCGGGCAAACTAAGCTCATGGGATTTTTTTGATAAGCTGCTTGGCGAGGCTGGCGTCGTCGGCACGCCTGGAGTTGGTTTCGGTGCCCAGGGGGAAGGCTTTTTCCGCCTGACCGCATTCGGCAACAGGGAAAACATAATAAAAGCGACGGAAAAACTGCGCGCCCTGCTGCTGAAATTTTAATTATGGATTGTAAAAGTCTTATTGATAAAGCCATTGCTGCGCAGTCGCTTGAAAAGAGGGAAATTGCCGCCCTGATTTCCTGCGACGCAACCGACGCCGCGCTTCTGGCCCGCGCTGCCGACGAGGTGCGCAAAAAGAACGTTGGCGACGGGGTTTACCTGCGCGGACTTATAGAATTTTCCAGCTATTGCGGGCAGAACTGTATGTACTGCGGACTCCGGCGTGATAATAAAAAAGCGGTGCGCTACCGCCTTAACGCGCAGAAAATTATTGAACTCGCGGCCAAAGCAAAAGATTACGGATATAAAACAGTCGTCCTGCAATCCGGAGAAGACGGATTTTTTGACGCCGACAAAATGTGCGCTATTATAAAAGAAATAAAAAAACTGGATTTGGCGATCACGCTCAGCATGGGAGAAAAAGCTTTTGATGAATATCAGGCTTACAAAAAGGCCGGCGCGGACAGATATTTGCTGCGCATAGAAACTACGGACAAAAAATTATACGAAGAACTTGACCCGGGTATGAGCTGGGCCAACCGCG
>JAIRLH010000163.1 GCA_031259485.1 Elusimicrobiota bacterium | reverse complement strand
GGCGGGCATCAGGAAAAGGGCCGCCGCGCCGGCACGGAAAACGTGCCCGCGATAGTGGGCTTTGGCAAAGCGGCGGAAATTGCAAAAGAAAATTTGCATCTTTATAAAGAACAAGTCGCCCCGCTTCGCGACGCGTTGGAAGACGGAATAATTTCGGCGATAGAAAACGTTAAAATCAATGGAGACAGGCAAAACAGACTGCCAAACACGACAAATATGAGTTTTGGATATATCGAGGGCGAATCAATTTTAATGTTTCTTGACGAGCATAATATTTGCGCTTCCTCCGGATCGGCCTGCACGTCCGGTTCTCTTGAGCCTTCCCACGTTTTGCGGGCGATGGGCGTTCCGTTCCAGTTCGCGCACGGCTCCGTGCGCTTTAGCTTAAGTAAATTCAACACAAAACAAGAAGTGGAAAAAGTGCTTAAAGTTATGCCGCCGATAATTAAGCGGCTTAGGGAAATCTCCCCCTTTCAACCTCCGCAACCCGCGCGCGGTATAACAAACAATTAATCCGTCTTACAATTGCAAAACAAAAGAACAAAGCAACATAGGAAATTCTTATCTCTTAGCGCGGCTTAACAATACATTAACGCTAAGCTAATATATTCTTAACATTTCTTTCATATGATATCCTTAGCTGGACATATAATAAAGGAGGTCTTACAATGAAAAAATTGACGAGATATATCTTGATATTTTGCTTAATATCGGGATTAAGCGGTTTTTCGCACGCCAAAGAGGAAAAACCCGTAAAAGCCAAAAACGTAATTTATTATATCGGAGACGGTATGGGGCCGCAGTCATTGGGACTGCTTGTTTATTACGCACGCCTTGCTCCTAATTCTATATATGAAGACAGAACAAGCAATACTGAAAAGTTTTTAAAGGAAGCCGCGCTCGGCCTGATGATAACAAATACCGAAAGCACCATAGTCACGGATTCCGCTGCTTCGGCAACGCAATTTTCTTCAGGACAATATTCGCTTCCGCATAGAGTCGGAATTGATTTTGAAGGAAGCCAAACGATTACAATAATGGAAAAAGCAAAAAAACGCGGCAAATCCACCGGACTTGTGACAACTTCTTTTTTACAGGACGCGACCCCAGCCGCTTTTGTCGCGCATCAGATAAGCAGAAAAAATTTTGCCGACATATCGGCGGAGCTTATTAACAGCGGAACAGACATTATGCTCGGCGGCGGTAAAAAACATATGTCTTCCGCCGAACTTATAAAAGCGGCCAAAGATAAAGGCTATTCTTTGGCTTATAATAAGGCGCAAATTAATAATCTTAGCGGTAAAATAATCGGATTATTCGGCGAAGAAGGCACGCCGTATGCCATAGAAGGCAACAGCGAAAAACCGAATTTACTAGAAATGTCCAAAAAAGCTATTGAGGAACTGAGAACAAATAAAAAAGGATTTTTAGTGATGATAGAAGCAGGAAAAATAGACTGGGCGGAACATTCCAACGATCCGGGACTAATTCTGCACGAGATGATAGAATTTGATAAGACTTTGGGTTATCTTATGGAATACGTAAAAAATAATAAAGATACTATCTTAATCGTTACCGCCGACCATGAAACCGGAGGTTTTGGATTTAATTACAGAAACTCCCTTCCGTCCGATAACAAAGAAGGAGTTTACGGCGGCTCATATTTTGTAACGTTTGACATTTTGGACAAACTGTATAAACAAAACAGATCATATGAAGACATGGGCAATGAATACGCCGCCGCCTCGCAGAAGGAAAAAACTCCGTCGGCTTTGGCAAAAATACTTTCCCAAGGACTTGGCAGAAATATATCGGCGGATTTCGTTGAAAAATATAATAGCGATATTGCAAAAATACAAGCCGCCATCGCGCGCGAGGACGGCATAGTATTCGCTACGAACGCCCACACTTCAACGCCGGTTATGGTAATGACTTACGGGCATAAAATGTCCGGATACGCGGGGTTGTACCACACTACCGATTTAGCAAAAAAGATTATGTTTTCATTAGGATTATAAGAAAGCTAATTTTGAAAAGTTAAGTCTATCGCGTTAGCCAACCCTCGGCAAAGCCGAGGGTTAAACAACTCTTCATTCATAATATTGCGGGAAATGCCAAAATTCAGTATTCTAAGTTATAAGACTTTAGAAAACGAATTGATATTCTGAAAAAACTTCCCCTTTAATTGAATTATTAGTCGTTGTTTTTATTATCGGTATACTTGCCGCGATCGCGTTGCCGCAGTATGAAAAAGCGGCCGAAAAAGTCAAAGCCATGCAGGGCGTAACAGCGGCAAAAGCAGTAGGACAGGCCGTACAAAGATATTTTTTGATTAATGGGAGTTATCCCACGAAGTGGGAAGATTTGGATATATCCTATAATATGAGTACCCATCTTACTAATCCGGAAAAAGGAGGGTATCTCAAATATTTTATTATCTCTTTTAATATGTATGATAATAACGAAATGGTTTTATTAGATCGTATGGGCGGGCATAATTACAGGTATACTATAGTGTACTGTCTCAATAACGGAACCATGTGGTGCGGGGCATATGCGGCGAATGAACAGAACGGAGTAAAGGATAAAGGCATATGCGAAGCCATAGGCGGCAAAGAAGGCTATACTCTTCCTCCAAAATGCGGGACTTATCGCGCGTATACATATAAATTATAATTTTTCCGCTATCGGTTTTTTATCTCTAATAAAACAGCAAAACTTATAATATAATAAAAGCCGCGATGACAGTAAAAACAGAGGCGTCTCTTATAAAGGGGAAGGCAGAAATTATTTTATCAGCCTCGCGCGGCTCAGGGGCCAGTGGATAAACCAGGCTTTGCCTTTGATATTTCTTTCCGGTATCGGGCCCCAGAAGCGCGAATCGCATGAAAAATCCCTGTTGTCGCCTATGCCAAGATACATTCCTTGCGGCACTTTAACCGGCCCGAAGTAATCGCGCAAATACAGGCCTAAATATTTTTCAAGCTCGCGGTCTTCCCAGATTTTTTGGTATTCCTCGTGCGGGACGGGCAGCTCGTATTCCTTACGCTCGTGATTTGCGTAAACCTCGTATGGCTGGCTTGGCATAAGTTCGCCGTTGATAAAAACCCGCTTGTTTTTTATTTCCACGGTTTCGCCCGGCAGGGCTATCACGCGCTTCACAAAATCGCGGCCGTACTGCGGCTCTCCGCAGTTTGTCTGCGATTTGCTTGCGGCGGGGAAGCTGAAAACTATTATATCACCGCGCTTAATATCCTTAAACTTTACCAGCTTATGCCGCATGAAAGGCAGCCTTATGCCGTAAGTGATTTTGTTGACGAATAGATTATCCCCTTCCAATAAAGTATTGCGCATAGACGCCGATGGTATTTTGAAAGCCTGCAGCACAAAGAACATCGCCACGGAGGCAAAAAAGCCTGCGAAGTACACAGTCTCCGCCCAGTCAAGATTGAAAGCGTAGATTTTATCGGCCGCTTTAGCGTCGGCCGTTTTTGCTTTATAGATATTGAAGGCGCAACAGGCTATGGTTGCCGTTATTATAAGAGCGGCCGTGCCGGCGGAAAGCCCTCCTTCAATCCCGTTTTTCGCCATGAAATTAAGCAGGCAATAAACCATTGCTCCAGCAGTCAGCGCAAAGGCGCAATTCCACGATATAAAAACTTTTTTATTGTCAAAAAAATTTCTTTTTTTGAAATATTTTGAAAGTTTTGCAAAAATAAAAGCCGTAACGCCGATGATAAGAAGCCTGAGTTCCATTAATTTCTCCCTTTACCTGCCGTTATGACCGCGCAGGACCTGATTTGAAACTTTTTTGTTGAGCTTTTTGAAACGCCGTTTATTGAAAAAGTTGAAAACCAGCCATAAGATAGGCGCCTTTTCCAACAAAATTTTTATTTTGAATATTAAACGCGCCGGCGCGTCCCGCTTTTGTATCATCACCGGCCGGCCGCCCATGGCCAGCCATTGGGCGTAAAACCAAAACCACTGCGGCAGAGGGCAGTCCGTCCAGAATTTATGCCGGCCCATTGCGTGCAGAAGCGCGGCTTTATAACACGGCACCGGTGCGCTGAAGGGGTGCGCGTTAAAAGCCGCCGGCAGCACGGCCGGCTGCACATTGAAATGCTGAAGGGCAATGTTCAGGACGGCTTGGTCCGGCCAGCGCAGAAGCGCCGCTGTGCTCTGCGTAGTCCGCCAGCAGAAATCCGCCCAGGCGGCGGGGTCGGGCAGATTTTGCGTCAGCAGCATAACGCCGGCATTGAAGTTTTGGCGCGTTAAATCATATTCCTGCGGCGGTGCTTTGAAGAAATTGGAAGCGACTAAATTTAAATCATGCGCAAGCGCAATGCCGCTTTTGTCATAGGATAAAATATCCGCAATTTCCGAAGAGATTAAAATATCAATATCCAGCCAAAGGACTTTTTTGTAGCTTTGCAGCAATTCAAAACACTTGTAGCGCGCGAGGGTTAGCTCGGTATACAGCGTAATGGTCTTTATCCCGCCGGAAGAGAAAGGCAAAATAAAATCCCTAAAGTCTATTTTAGAAATGTTTTGCAGCGTTTCTTTGGTCTGCGCCCGCATGTCCTGAGTGTAAACGACAATGTCCGCCCCGCGGCATAAAGAGGGCGAATTTTTTTTCAAACTCATCAGCGCGACCGCCAAAGCGAAAGAGGAGGCTTCGTCGCAGGCAAAAACAATTACAAGATTTTTTTGCGTTTCCCCGTCCATTTAAAAATTATAACAATTTTGGCAAGCGGGTTTGTTTTCCGTAGACTCAGCAAAATTCCGATGTGAAAATTTTACACTCATACGGCTTAAATTCCAGACGCAGGCCGATTTTCTTGGCCTCGTCCGTGGGCACGCGCAGGACTTGCTGCGTAAACTCCTCTGTTATCTGCAGAATTTCGTCCTTTGGCGCCCTGTCTATGGGTAGCCGGCAGCGCGCCGGCGCGCCGCTGTAATTTATGGCCACGATTTTGCATGTAGTAAACTGCGTCCACACCCAGGCCATGATGTTGGTGGAGGTCTGGTCCTCGTCGTTTACGGGGCTTATGCGCTTCATGGAAGCCTGTCCGCCGTGGAAGCACGGGTCGTTTACTATTGAAAGCAGCTTTTTGTAGAAATTAAAAATATCCTGGTCAATTTCAAAATCTTTGGGGATATATTGTATCGGCAGGCGTTCCTTGGCTCCCCAGAGTTGCGGTATGGTAAAAAGTCTCATACCCGATATTGTGGCCGCGACTGTTGCGGCCGCTTTGGACTTTTCCACCCCGAAGGCGGCCGTGGGCGTTTGCTCGTCGTGATTTGAGATAAAGCGTATAGAGCGTTTTTGATACAGATGTTCCGCGCTCAAGTGGCCCAGAATATCCTGCGGGGAGGACATTAAAAGCCGGTCGTACAAAATTTTGTCGTAGGTATAATCAAAGCCGATTTCCTGCACTTCCCACTCAAGGCCCCAGTAAACTTCGGCGCCGAAGACGAACAGCGGCGCATCCTCCTTTACCGCGCGTATGGCCTGCGGCCAAAATTCTTCCTGCGGGGCGCTTTCGCTCACATAACTGCCCCATGCGTTTTTGAAAACTTTGTTGAGCATCAGCATTACCATATCGCAGCGCAGCCCGTCGCAGAGTTTTGAAATTTTCAGCAGACTATCCGTCAGAAATTTGCGCGCCTTCGGGTTGAAATGGTTTATCTGAACAGTATCAGTCCAGGGCGGGAAATACGGGTCCTTGCCGTGGGCCATCCAGTCGCCGTTTTTAGTCTGAAAGAACAGTGTTTTATCATGCGGTTCGCTTTGGGAACGCACAAAAACTTCCGGCTCGCTAAGCGTGAGCGGATGGTCAACGGATAAATGATTGCCCGCAAAGTCCAAAATCAGTGCGATGCCAATGTCATTTAGGCGTTTTTTGAATTTAAGCAAATCTTCGTTGTTGCCGAACAGCGGGTGGACGTCATAGCCGTAAATAGAGTACTGCGAGCCCACGATGTCTTCCTTGCTGTAGTCCGGGTGGACTTTTTGAAGATAATCGTTTATAGCCTTATCGTTGCGCGCTATCTGCCGTGAAACCGGGCTCTCCAGCCACACGCCCATGAGCCAGATGGCGTCAAAGCCGAGGTTTTTGAATTTTAGCAGATTTTCCTGCGGAACGTCCGCTATAGTCTGCGGAGAGCCTCCGCCCTGCCTTTGCAGGTTGCGGAACCATATATGCGCATTTACTTCAAGAACATGAGGATTTGTTCTCATAATTCACCCCTAATTTTTTTATTGCGTGCGTATTAAAAACGCCTAATTTAATTAAGTTATAGCAGTTTAAGGCGCAAAAGTCCAATGATATTTGGCGTTTATATTCCCGTCAAAAAATTCTACAATAACTTTATGGACAACTTGGCGAAACTGCAGGAGGTCTGCGGCATTGGCACCTCGCGCCTGCGGCAGGAATATAAGGCTGCGGCCGGCCTGCGGCTCAATATCATAACTGCGGGCAGGTACGGCAGCGGCGTTTCCGAGGTCATAGGCCGCGTCAACGGATATTTTAACGAGCTAGGCCTGTGTTCCAATTGGGAAAATATTACAGCCAGCGACGAGTTTTTTACTCTCTCCAAAAAAATAACCAACGCGCTGTGCTTCAGCTACGAAACAGTAAGCGACGCTGAACTGAAACGTTTTGCCCTCTTCTCGCGGGAGCTGGATTTTGACGTCTGCGGCTATGACGCGCTTTATCTTAACGACCACCTTGGGCTTATCGCGGCCGAGTACAGCCCCGCCAAAAAAATTTACCGCTGCCATTTTGACATTTCCGGCGCGAACCGGAAAATATGGGAATTTTTCAAGCCTTATATAGAATCCTGCGACGCGATTATTTTTACGCACCCCTCCTTCCACAAAGAGCTTAAGGGCAATATTTTTTATATCCCGCCGTCAATAGATCCTTGCACGGTAAAAAATACTTTAGTCCCGCGCGACGAGGCTCTAAAAGTTTTAAAAGAATTTCAAATACCAACCGATAAGCCGATAATCACGCAGGTGGGACGCTTTGATAAAACCAAAGACCCGTTCGGCGTGATAGACGCTTTCCGCTTTGTGCGCGCTCAGATACCGTGCTCTCTTGTGCTTGCGGGCGGGCACGCAAGGGAGGATACGGATTCGCGGGCCAGTTTCGACGCTCTGCAAAAATACGCCGCCGGCGATGCGGATATTTTTATCTTGGCTATTGATAAGCAGGATTATAAAATAGCGGCGTTGCAAAGCGTCAGCGACGTAATTGTGCAAAAATCGCTGAGCGAGAGTTTCGGCCTTGCCATAACCGAGGCGCTGTGGAAAGCGCGGCCCGTTGTGGCCAGCGACGTGGGCGGCATACCTCTGCAAATCAAGCACGATAAAACGGGCCTGCTCTGCCGCGACGCAAAAACCTGCGCTGCGGCTTTGCTGGAAATTTTGCAGAGCCCCGCGCTTGCGCGCAGGCTGGGTAAAAACGGACACGAATATGTGCGCGAGCATTTTTTAATCAGCGCCGAGCTGGAAAAGCATTTAGATATATTTAAATGCATCACGTAATTTTGTAGTATTGTAATATAGGGATTATGCTCAAAAAAAGCGACCATTATATTATAGCCGGCCTGGGCGTGGAATTTGCGCTTGTCATGTGCGCGGGGTACTTCGGCGGGCAGTGGCTGGATAAGCGGTACAATACCTCGCCATGGCTTTTGCTTTTGAGCTGCTGCGCAGCCTTCGCTCTTGCTTTGTATCTTGTGGTCAAATCCGCGCGCGTATCTGTGGACGCGCCGCCGCCGGCGGCGGACAAAAAATGATAGAAGAAATTTTATCCCATCATATCCTTGATCATGCTTTAATCCTGCATCTATTCGGGTTGGAGCTGGGCATAACAGTGCACGCGTTGTATATGGCGGGCATAAGCCTTGCTTTGCTGCTTCTGCTGCCTTTGGTTTTACGCCTAAAAGGCGGGCGTATAAGGACGGCGGTTGATTTTTTTGTAACCTTCGTGCGCGATGATATTGTGGTGCCCAATCTCGGCGAAGAAGGCAAAAATTTTACGCCGTTTTTCTGTACCATGCTCCTTTTTTTGCTGTTTGCGAACTATCTGGGTCTTGTGCCTTTGAGCCGGACCATAACGGCAAATATTTCCATAACATTGGGATTGGCTTTGGTAAGCGGGCTGCTGATAATCGGCCTCAGTATAAAAGAAAACGGACTGGGCGGTTTTCTTAAAACTTTTGTGCCTTCCGGTGTGCCGTGGCCGCTGGTGCCGCTTATATTCCCGTTGGAGGCGCTAAGTTTGCTTATAAGGATTTTTGTGCTTGCCGTGCGCTTATTTGCCAATATGGCGGCGGGGCACATGGTGCTGCTGGGATTGTTTTCTTTTATTTTTATTATGGGCGCGCGCAGCGCGGCGGCCGGCATAGCGGCGACGGGGCCGGTTTTGTTTATGACGCTTTTCGTAAGCCTGCTGGAGCTGCTTGTAGCGGCCATACAGGCTTATGTGTTCACGCTTTTGACGGCTATTTTCACAGGCCTGCAAATGCACGAACATTAGATTTGTAGAATTACTTCAGCCGTCATTGCGGGGACTGAAAAAACGAGGCAATCCAACCGCATGTTTTTGTTTCCTGTCTTACGATTGGATTGCCGCTTGGGTGAAAGCGCAATGACGGCAGGGGCTAAATATCAAAAGGAGGGTTTTATGGAACTTGAAGTGCTTAAATATATTGCAGCCGGTCTCGGCGCGGGTTTAGCCGTTATAGGCGGCGCGTTGGGCATAGGCAAAATCGGCGTGGCCGCGCTTGACGCCACGGGCCGCCAGCCGGAGGTCGCCAACACGGCTCGCGTCACGATGATTATCGCCGCCGCGCTGGTGGAGGGAGCCACTTTCTTCGGCCTTATCATCTGTTTTATGATGGTGACAAAGTAATAAGGGAGCGGTATGGAAGCACTGTTTCAGCCTGACTGGGGGCTCACTTTTTGGACGGCGGTTAATTTTTTAATCCTCGCGCTTTTGCTGGCCAAATTCGCGTGGGGGCCGCTTGTCGCCGCGCTTGACGCGCGGGAAAGCAAAATCGCCGCCGATATAGAAAACGCCCGCAAAGCCAATGAAGACTCGCAGAAAATAAAAGAAGACTTAAAAGCTCAGCTTGATAATATAGCCGCACAGAGCGTGCAAAAACTCAAAGAGGCCGCTGCTCTGGGAGAGCTGCAAAAACAAAAAATCCTTGACGAAGCCAAAGCGCAGGCCCAAACGCTGGTTGAAACCGCGCGCGCGCAGATTGCCGCGGATACGGATAAAGCCGCGCGGCAGCTCAAAAAAGAGTTTACGGATATAGCGCTGCTGGCCGTAAAAAAAATAATCGGCCGCGAAGCGGCCGCTGAAGGCGGCGGACAGATTGCGCAGGAGATGCTTAAGGACTTCAAGGATATGAAAGCCAAATGAAACAAGGCAATTTATTTTTAGCCCGCAGATACGCACGCGCTTACGACGGCGTTGCCGCCTGCGCGGATGATGCGAGGGCCGATATGCGGGCTTTGCAAAACTTGCTTGCCGCGCTTGCGCCGGCGGCGGGATATCTTAATAATCCCGTAGTCGCTCAGGTTGAAAAGCTGGCTTTCTTGGAGCAGGTTTGCGCGGGCCAAAGCGCGGCGGAAAATTTTGTAAAAATTCTGGTGGCGCAAAAGCGTTTTGCTCTTGCGCCTTTGATTGAGAAGGAACTTCAAAACCTGCTTGACGCAAGGCTGGGCGTAAAACGCGCTTTAATACAAACCGCCGCCATACCCTCGCCAGATGAGGCTTTTGAGCGGGATTTGGCGCGTTTGCTAGGCGGAAAGATAGCGGCTTCATACGAAAATAAGCCCGCGCTTCTGGCCGGCGCGCGCGTGCGCAGCGGCGATGTTCTGATAGACGCCAGCGCGCTGGGCCGCGTGCGGCAGTTATCTAAGATATTAACGGGAAAGTAAAAAAAATGGCGATAAGACCTGATGAAATAACTTCTATAATAAAAAGTAAAATAGAAAATTTTGTCCCTTCCGCGCAGCTAAGCGAAGCCGGCAATGTAATCAGCGCGGGCGATGGCATAGCGAGGGTTTACGGCCTGAGCAATGCCGTTGCGGGCGAGTTGCTGGATTTTGAATCAGGCGTAAAAGGGCTTGTTTTGAATTTGGAATACGATAATATCGGCTGCGTCCTGCTGGGCGACGACAGTCTTGTAAAGGAGGGCGAGCTTGTAAAACGCACGGGCAAGGTAATAAGCATACCCGTGGGGGAAGCTCTGCTCGGCCGCGTGGTGAATCCGTTGGGCGAGCCGCTTGATGGCAAACCCGCGCCAGTCACTACGGAAACGCGGCCCATGGAAATTGTTGCCCCGGGCGTTGTAGAGCGCCAGCCCGTCAAACAGCCGCTGCAAACCGGTCTGAAGGCTATAGACGCCATGGTGCCTATAGGCAAGGGCCAGCGAGAGCTGATTATAGGCGACCGCCAAACCGGCAAAACCGCCATTGCCATAGACGCGATTTTGAACCAGAAGCAGCAGGGCGAGGGCGTTATCTGCATTTACGTGGCGATAGGCCAGAAGCAAAGTACGGTAGCGCAGGTGGTGCAAACTCTTACCGCCGGCGGCGCTATGCCTTATACGATAGTAGTCTGCGCGGCTGCGGCGGACGCGGCTTCGCTGCTGTACGCCGCGCCTTATGCGGCTACCGCCATGGCGGAATATTTTATGTGGAAGGGTAAAGACGTGCTTATTGTTTATGATGACCTTTCCAAACATGCTCAGTCTTACAGGCAGATGTCGCTGCTTCTGCGCCGCCCTCCCGGGCGCGAGGCTTACCCGGGAGATGTCTTTTACTTGCATTCCCGTCTGCTGGAGCGCGCGTGTAAACTGAACGATAAAAACGGCGGCGGCTCAATCACCGCGCTGCCGATTATTGAGACGCAGGCCAATGATATTTCGGCCTATATTCCCACGAACGTTATCTCCATAACCGACGGGCAGATTTACCTGGATACAAATATTTTCCGCGCGGGCGTTAAACCGGCGGTGGACGTGGGCCTTTCAGTATCGCGCGTGGGCGGCAGCGCGCAGAAAAAGGCCATGCGCGCGGTATCGGGCACATTGCGTATAGATTTGGCGCAATATCAGGAATTGGAAAGTTTTGCGCAGTTCGGCAGCGAGCTTGATAAAGAATCCCAGCAGCAGCTGTCGCGCGGCGCGCGCATGAAGGAGCTGCTCAAACAGCCGCAATACAGCCCCATGCTGACCGAGGAACAAGTTTTATCCCTTTTTGCCGGCACAAGCGGCTATGTGGATGATATCCCCGTGGGCGAAGT